>CAYPJB010000005.1:0-19390 GCA_964410845.1 uncultured Bacteroidales bacterium
TCGACAAATGTCTCCAATAACTCAAAGGATGTTTATCTGGAGGCTGCTGTAGAAACGACTGACCCTAAAGTGGTTGCAGCAAGCCGTGAGTTTGTACTTGGCTTGCGAGGTGATCAGATTCAAAAGGCTTACGCAATAGAGCTAATGAAGTTATGGAATCCACCAAAGAGGGTTGGAATGAGACGACCTGACATTCCGCGTTTCCATCCACTTTGGGTTGTACCGTTGGTAAGACGCGATTGGGACGATATAGACAATCGACACTATGAACAAGCAGAGCCAGTAGCCAAAAGAAAGATCAGAGATAGGAAGAAAAACCGACTGGAAAGTTTTCATTGGGAAGGTGGTCAATTACTAACGGATGCAAGGAAAGGACATCAGCTCATCCAGGCAATAATGGAAGGCAACAGCCACAAGTATTACCCTCCATCAAGGATCGTACACTGGAAGAAGTATAAGAAGAACGGAAAACCAAATGCAATCTTCTATCTTGAGACTCCCAAAATCAGGCCGTTCAAACGTACGGAAGAAACCGTTCATCAGGCTTTAGGCAAATTGAAGAGCAAATTGGTACTGAAATCTGCAGCACAACGAATTAAGAGTCCTGTCATTGCTAGAATTTTGTACCAGTTGTGGCCCGGACGCTCATTTGAGTGACGGTCTGACTGCATACCGCTGCTCTCATGAACTCATAGAGCAGTTCTGAATCTCGTTTATCCCACCGAGGGTACCATAATGCCGGACAATGATTATTCCTATTACCGGCCTGCTCACTTGCATGGTCAGGAAGTATCACCTGAGCAAACCATAAAGCACCAAGACAAGGATTACTACCTTCAACGTGCCGTCTGTGTGACCGTTGTTCCACCTTACAACCAGGCGCTTTATCTCATCGACAAAGGCGTGGAGGCAAAGATAATCGAGCTGCTACATAGCCTGGGGCCATATTGCCGGATCACAAAGCATCAGTGGATGGTAGCGACCGACGAGCCTTGTGAAAATATCTGGGAACAATTGGACGGAGGCGAGGCTGGCAATGTCCTGGTCTTCGCCATGCTAGTAGAGTCCAACTGGCAGTTCTGTTGCAGGCCAATGTCCGAGATTGATGAATGGGAATTTGATGGTGTCGGCGTTTTCTTTCAAAAGCATCTTGGTTTGGAAGATTAGAATGAACTGCTGGCCCGAGTAGCTCTGCTTTGAAAAAGACGATATTATTGTGGCTGGGTGGCCGCGTGCCCAGGAGATTGAAGAGACATCGTGCCACGGAGGTGATGTACTCATCTCCTCCGTGCTGGACGTGCAACCGCAGATAGTCCACCACGGAAATGCCGAGCACGACATTTCCGTCGCACTGAATGTCGTCGAATGAAGCTCAACCCACTCTGCAACGTGCAGCCCGGAACGCGAGTGACGGGGGCGACGACGAGCGTTCTTCGCACTTCTCCATGCAAATACAACTCTCCGTCGTGAGTCAACTTTTGAGGAGCGATTGCAATACCACTCACCGCAGCAAGGCCACCCCGTCACTCGCGTTCCGGGCTGCACATTGCACCGGCACCATCACGTCACTTGCAGAATCTCTGCGACTCATTTAGCCCCCGTGCCATTCAGGCCGGGGGCGGGTTCGTGCGGAATGGATACTTACTTCCGCGAGTGACATCGACGCTTTGCAGTCGTGTACGTCTCCGCTGGGTACTCACTTCACCGCGTGGTCCCGCCCCTGGCTTGAATGGCCAGAGGCTAGATCTGTTGCGGTGTGCCCAAACATTCCGTAGATCATCATCGTTTACGCTTCATCGCCTTGGCTCGCTGGCGACGTTTGGCCATCTTTTGGTCATACACACTGGGCTGGGAAGAAGCCTGTCCCTTCACCATCCCATAGTGGCGAGCCAGCCTGACAATGTATTCTGGATCACGAAGACAGGTTTCTTCAAAGAGGTTCATCAACTCAGGAGCCAACTCTGATTGCTCGCAGAGAGGATCAAGAAACGGTCCTTTTCCTTCGAGTTCAGAGATGCCTGTTGACCATGATTGGTAATACTCCATCGACTCCCAACCAAAGTTGATGGTCGCCCATATCCGCTTGCTTCCAAGTCGAATGACATTGACCAGCACGCGTCTGCAATCGCAATTCGCCTCAGTACAGTAATTCTCAACAAAGGCATACTGCCCAGCAGGCAAAAGGTCGGGTTCCATGATGGTGATGGTTCGCGTTTCCTTCTCAGCGATTTCAGGAAACAGCGAGTGAAAAAGAACCATAGTTGACTCCATTCAAAGATGGTCTGAATTATATGCCTCGCCGCTCTTGTGGTAGAGGATAATCGTTGCTTGCATTATCCCCAAACGCTGTCAACAATGTGGGAGCTTTCTTCCACTCCTGCCGGGATCTGCGATGGTGAAGACTCACAACTTCCGGGTACGACATATCCTGCGGCGGGCGTTTTCCTGGGAATTGCGGTCGGTGCAGGTGACCGAGTCGGAGCGGAGTCTACTGCACGGGCGTAACATCCAGGAAGAAACGCTGCATCGGTATGCGGTCTGGCGGCGCAGCGTGTTGTGGGTGGTGTTGCTGCCGACCTTGCTCGCAGCAATCCTGGCCAGCGTGGTAACACTATCAGGTGGCAGAACAGGTCTGAGTACCACAGGCCGGATTCTCACGATCTGTGATACCCTGGTGATCTGGGCTCTTCCCATCTCGGCGTGGCTGGCTCTTCGGTCGTGGTTGAACATTCGCAGATCACAACAGATCTTGATCACCGGCTGGTTGATCACGTTTGTGCCACCGTTCCTGATCGCTTTGGTACCTTTTAGTGCGTGGATGGGAATCATGGGTGAACCGGAACATGGGTCTCATCGCCACTTACTCGTTCTTGACATGTTGAACGGGATGCATGTGGCGTTCACCTTGCTGCCGACGGCGCTGGCCATTCTGCCGGGGCTGGTGAATGCGTGTCTGCGAGTCAAGACGCTGTTGCCGCCAGCTATTCTGCCTGGTTGGTTTCTGATGGTGGCTCCGCCGTTCTATCTGCTGCTGGTTCTGCTGGCACTGATCGTGTTGAACCAACTGGCAGACAGTCCCATTCTTATCTCAGGTGTTATCTGCTTGATGGGTTCCCAATTGCTGTATCTCTGGCGGCATGATCTGTTTGTCAGGCCACTTACACAGGAGCAATCCTCGCAGATTAATCGGGTACACCAACAAGTGAAACTCATTTCGTTGACTGGTCTACTCTTGCTGGTGGTCTACCTGGCGACACAACATGTATTCGGTTTACGACTTGTGGGGATCAATCCTCAGACATCACTGGTGTGGTTGTTCGAGAATCATCAGCAGTTGAAGATCAAACCAGTTGAGAGCGTATCGCTGGCGAATTCCGTGTTCTGGGTGGGTGACATCAGGCTGTCACAACTGATAGTGCAATATTGCGGTCGAACGCTTTTCATGGCTGCAGTGTTCGCAGACCTGCTGGTGCTGATGAACCTCTCTGTCTGGAGCCAGGAAAAGCGATTTGAAGTACTGAAGGAGGCGACAGCGTATGATGCCACCATGGGAGAGTTGCAGAGGATGATGGGAAATTGAATCAATCACGTTTTCGCAGCACGCAAATCGTTTCCACCAAGGCTCGGTGGCAGACCAGGGCTTCGATGTCATAGTGCAATCGATAGCGTTGCCGCAGGTCCATAAAGAGTTCTGTCAACTCGTGTATCGTCCAGACATGGAAGTGAATGCCCAGCTTGGGGAGTAACAACAACTCTGCGATGCGTGCCTGACCTTCCGATCCTGTCTTGTTCTCTGCCAGGGCAACATACTCTTCCACGTGTTGCTGGAGCGACCAGCCTGGCCCTTCTTCGTGATCACGCACCAGGTGTGCCAGTGGCGTGACAGGTCGTTCCCTGTCAAAAGTGAATCGTTTGTCCGGGATGCCATAGAACAGGATGCCGCCCGGCTTGAGCAGATCGAGGTGACGCTTAATGGTGCCGATGGGGTCCTGGACGTGCTCCATGAAGTGATTGGCTATGATGAAATCCTGTGACGATTCGTGCAGGCTCGCCAGCGTCGCCCCGTCATCCACCAAGTCCACGTTGACGATGGGGGCGTCCTGATGGTAAGGCAACTGTCGCACTTGCTCACGCATGACCTCGGTCGTTTCCCAGTCAACATAGGTCACCTGCACGCCGGGTTTCACGAGCACCGGGTTGTACAGGGCGCCAATCTCCAGACCGTTACCGTTGATGAATTCGCGTGACAGCGATTCACGCAGATTATCTGCAGGCATCCAGGACGGTCGCGCGATGGGGCTTAGCAACCTGCCTGGCGATACAGGTGTCTTCATCCATTGCACCACGCTCCTGGCTAGTGGTACACGCTCTTTGATCAGCCCCTTGACTCGACGTATCATCGTGGCGGACGTCATGTCCTGCTCCCGAAATGCAACTCGCCCAGCGTACACCATGTCAAGGATTCCAGGCAACCGCAACTCAGTTGAATAGACTACCCTCACCATTCTTGAGGTGATCTCCCATGGCTGAGCAACCTGTTTCCATCCGAAACTGGAGTTCTCCAAAGCGACTCGCGTTCATGCTGGCTGTGCTGCTGGTAATCTGGGCCGTGCTGGCCTATCTCGTGGTGCCTGCGATCTGGAAAACCTACGCTCATCGCCATCCGGCACTGGATGCGATGCCGAACATCACCTTGACAGGCAGTGGCATCCCGGGTGATCCTCTAAACATTGCCCTGATTGGCACCAGGCAGGATCTGATGAAGATCATGGTGGCGGCCAAATGGTACCCTGCGGACCCCCTCAGCTTCAAGAGTTGCCTGGAGATCGCGGAAGCGACTGTGCTCAAGCACCCGTATGACCAGGCACCGGTCAGTAGTCTCTACTTGTTTGGCCGGAAGGAGGATCTGGCGTTCGAGCAGCCGGTTGGCAACAACCCGCGTGAACGGCACCATGTCCGCTTCTGGCTGGCAGAGAAGACGGATGCACTCAATCGCCCCTTGTGGATAGGCTCAGCGGTCTTTGATCAGCACGTCGGCATCAGCAGAACTACCGGGCAGATCACTCACGTCACTGCAGCGGATGTTGATACGGAGCGGGACTACCTGATGCAGTGCCTGAGCAAGACCGGCAGCCTGGTGGAACAGTCGTACGAGGAAGGGTTCCACCAGGTGCATGAAGGCAAAAACGGGGGCGGCGACCCGTGGAAGACAGATGGTCGGCTGGCAGTGGGAGTGATTAAGCTGCCTTAGTGCTATGTCTGTTGCCACATGCTGGTTGCTTCCTGTGTCGAAACGTATTAGAGTTCAGTTGTCGACACACTCAGGGAGATATGCCATGTCTACTATCAAGCAGGCAGTGGGCCGTGGTGTGACCAATACGAACCGAGCTGAAGTCAAACTCGTGCAACAGCTGCTGAATCGGCATCGCCTGCCACCGCTCAAGGCCATCAGTGAGGATGGCATCAGCGGGTTGGAAACCATCAATGCCATCATCGACTTTCAGCGTATCGTCGTCAAAATGGCCAACCCCGATGGCCGAGTTGATCCACAAAGTGTCACCTTCCGACTCCTGTCTGGAACTACCACTACCAGCAGTGCCAGCATGGCATCGTTGCCTGCTCTGACTGCCACCGGTGGCTACTATTCCCATCCTGATGCGGTAAAGATTCCCCTCGCCTATGGGCCTAATGCTGTCAAACTGACGACCACGGCTGAGAATCTGCTCAAGAGTATTCTTGCCAGTTGCGGGATGACCGGCGGCATGCTCACCAGCACACTGCGCACGTATCATGATCAGGCTCGTATCACCATCACCCAAACATATAAACGTGATCCCAGCACGGTCAGTACCTGGTATGGCGCTGAGGTGCTGAAAGCCTGCAAGGAACACCTCGACGACATCGAAGGCTTTGCCAAGTGGTGGGAAGCGTACGACAAGAAGCGAGGTAAGGTCTCCAGCCTGCACTTGACCAACCGTGCGATGGATGTGGTACCGACAGGCGACCGGTCCAAGTTTGCTGCCAGGGTCAAGGAACTCGTGGATGTCAAAGGTTCCGGCGTTCGCCGCATCATCCCTAAAGGAGTGATGGGCGAACCGGTAGATCATGTCGAGTTCACGTTCGACGTGACGTGAGTCCCTAGGCCTGAACTTTGAGCAATTCACAAGCCTGGGCATACCCTGCAGCCGGTGTGCCATGCTCGCTGGCAGTCACACGGGCCAGGGCCAGTAACTGTCGCCAGCGGAAGGCGGGCCGAGTGTTCTGGAACTCTTCGAACGCCGTTCTGTAGTACTTCTCGGCATGAAGTGCTCCATCTTCGCTGACAGCATATTTCAGCATCATGGCAAAGATTGGCTCGGCTGGTTGCCCCCGTGCGGCTAGTCGGTTCACCAGGGCACAGGCTCGAGCCTGTTCATTCGCGCGAATCGCTTCATCGAGTGCGGGCAGCACTTGGTCGTCAGCCACTTTCGTGATGGCAGCTGTGTGAGCAGCATGGGGGTAGGGGTTCCACTTGAGGAACTCGCCACCACGGTTGCCTCGGTCGAAGGCGACCTGGTAAGCACCCAGGATCAGGCATGCTGCAGCATTGCGGTTGTTGCTGACTTTGGCCAAGTTGCGCCAGGCGTTGGCAGAATCGCTGGCATGAACGCCGATGGAATCGCCATGCACACTGCCCGCTGGCTTGTTGGGTTGAATCTGGTTGCCCTGCCTGCCGACATCGCGCAGGACCAGTTGGTTGGCAGCCAGGGTGATGGCTTCTCCGATAGCATCGGGCTGCATGCCTTCGGCCAGGGCGAGAGCTGCTGCTTCTGCTGCCTGGGCCGGAGATGACTGGAAGATCGTCTCACTGAGATGAGCCACCCAGGCATCGTCTGCCGGTTTCCTGCCCAATGGTTTACCATCGAGCTGATGCCTGGTGAGCAGTACGGGAAGCAGCGATCGAACTTCAGCAAAGTACTTCCGCTGATTCTCGTTCTCGCTGTTGATGCAGTAATGCACCGATTGCCTGAGCAACGTATGGGCATGTTCTTTACCTACCAGGTCAAGCATGTCCCACGCCCGGCTGACCATCACCACGCGATGTACTTCCACCCCATCGTGTAACTCATGGAGGATGGCATTCAGGGCATTGTCCGGGGTGTCAGCCAGGCCGGCGAAGATCTTCTCTGCCTTCGGCAACTGTTTCTGCCGGCACGCTTCGCGGAGGTCATTGATCGTGCTGTTCGAAGCTTTCTCGGGTACCTCGTGGAGCACCTCATGGCTGGAACCACCCTTCTCCTGCATACGGTTGCAGTTGCGGTAGAGCACCTTAAGCACTGGCAGGGCCTGCCGTTCAGTCGGCAGTTCACGTGCCATGCGATAAGCCGGCGTGAGTGCCATCATGGTATGGAAGCCAACGTAGTCTTCGCCGCCAAAGGTGCGGACATTGGCAAGGCCAGCAGCGGCAACGACCTGCTTGAGATCAGTACCGCTGCCGAGCAGGCTCACCACCTTGGGCAGGATTTGCTCCGCTGTGCTTTCCTGCATGGTACGAACAAGGGGTTCGAGGTTGCCGAAACGAAGCCGTGGAGCGGTATCATCGGCCCACGCAGTGCTGAGCCCCAGGTCTGCAGCCAGGACAGAACCCATGCTGGCGAGGAGCATTCCCTGACTGACATCGGCGAGGAATTGACGACGGTTCGACATGTGAAACCCTCAAGTGAAAGAGGAAGGGTCACATGAAGAGTACCACAGTTTCACCTGTACCAGAAGCAGTATCACGAAATGCACAGATAATACCCATGTCACTCTCATGAATGGCGAAAGGTTAATTTCGGTGAATGAATTTATCGTTTGACGTTGCGGATGATGGGATAGCGCTGCACCAGCGGCTGGGCGTTGTCCAGTTCCAGTTCGGAGTAGCCTGCGTTCACGAGGGCCTGGCGGGCACATGTCGGGCTATCGTACGTGGGAATGTACTCTTCATTACGGCGTTCGTAACGGGGATCGTTGCGGAACTTGCCCTGTTCGTTCAGTTCCAGAGCAGCCTGGCTGGAACTCATGCCATCACGCTGCTGGTAGTAATCGGGAGGTGCAGAGACCTCACGTCCCTGTCGGGCTTTGTTCTTCCGCAGTTTGTTTTCATCCGTCATCATGTCGCCCAGTTGCATGCACATGACAGCAGCAAGCTGGCCATCGCTGGCACTGCGGACAAGGTTGCTGTTGATGACGACAGTGTTATCACCCTGTGTCACCACGCCGGGACCTTCGCCTTCACTGGTCACCCAACGGGGCCGCGTAGTCAGCCAGCGATTGGCGGAATAGATGCGGTTCGCTGTTGCCTGCACACGTGCCTGCTCCGGAGTGCTGGGCACCATCACCTGTGGAATTGCACCCACACCGGGTGGAGGCATCACACCAGCATTACCTGGAGGCAGTGGGATATTCCCCTGCACCCCGGGCGGTGGCGCCTGGATCTGTTGATCTGGTGGTGGCGGCACTTGCCCAGGCCCCATGGGAGCTGGCGTCGGGAGCGGTGGCGCAATCGTCCGCTGCTGCTGTGAGGAAGGAGTGGTCGTACACCCCATACACAGCACCAGCACAAGCACCACTACAATATGAATAGATTGAAACATCTACAGTCCTGTACCCGCGCCGTCCCAAGCCGTCAAGCGGAAGGCTCACCCTGGCACACATAAGACTGTGAAGCTGGACAAACTGCAACCTCTAGCCAAGCTCTTCTACCCATCCGTGGCACTGGGAGGCCGGTTGCGACGAGAAACTGCCCTTGCATTATTCTTCACATCGCGTATCGCACCGAAGCCTTGCTTGGGGAAGCAAGGCACTGTTTCGGGGGAGGGACATGAGCATGACGCGCACGACGCCATATGCGACGTGGTGCGGATTCGCCCTGATGCTACTTGTAGCATCAACGGGTGGGTGCTATGTCTTCAGCCCTTCGCAAAATCCCGCTCAACTCTATTGGGGCCTGGCCCCTGCCGGTGGCATCTACCAGACTCATGCCAAGCCTGCCGGTAAAGGTTACTACGCCAACTACGATCCCTACGCCTGCCGCGTGGAAGTACGCCCCAAGACCAATAGCACCCAGGTGGGTGGCATTCAGGTCTTCATGGCTACGGTCTACGATCAGCAAGGGGCAGCCCGACGTGGCCGACGGGTCGAATGGCTCATCGAAGGCCCTGGCCAGATTATCGAAGTCGATGAAGGTGGCATCTACGCAGACCGAGGGTACAAGGTCAATGATAAGTATGCCGTCAGCTACACCGGTTACTTCGAACACAAGTTCGACCGAGGTAACAAGAAGACCGAAGACGACTTTGTCGTGAACCCCGGACAGACGTTCTGCATCGTCCACTGTCCGGTGGAAGGGGAAACCAAGGTCACCGCCTATGTTCCGGCCATCCACGATATGGACAAGAACCGGATGACGGTAACCAACTACTGGCTCGATGCCCAGTGGAGAATTCCTGAGCCACAGCAGGCTCGCAAGGTTGCTACTCTCACCACCAAGGTCTTCAAAGCGTCCGACAGTCAGCCATTGCAGGGCTACCGTGTTCGCTACAAAGTGCTCGATGGAGCCCCTGCTCTCTTTGTGAATACCAATGGTCCCGAAGCCGATGCGACTTCGGATTCGCTAGGCAATGCCATCGTGCAACTGCGTCAGCAAACACCTCAGATCGGCGTCACACGCATCGGTATCGAACTGGTACGGCCACCTGATCTCCGCTCCGTCACAGGATCAGGCATTGTGGTTTTGCGTGGTGAAACCACCGTGGAATGGGTCGGTTCCGGACTCACGCTCAACAAGTTTGGTCCGAGCACTGTCGCCATCAACACCGACTTCGATTATCAGCTAACGGTCACCAACACCAGCCGCAGCCCGTCCGATCCATTGACCGTGGAAGATGATCTGCCTGCAGGCATCCAGTTCGTCAGTGCCGATCCCATGCCAGTGGGCCAGGAAGGCACCCGCCTGATCTGGACGCTGCTGCCGCTGCCACCGGGTGGTGCCAAGGTGATCAACCTCAAAGCACGAGCCAATCGTGGTGGACAGTTCAACAATACTGCCCGCGTCATCGATGCCGATCGCACGAAAGCAGCGGAATCGTTCTTCACGACGACCGCGACCAGCCCTGCACTGAAAGTACGGGTAACCGCCCCGGTGACCGGATACGTCAATGGCGATGTGCCGTTCGTTGTCCGTGTCGAGAACACCGGCGATGCACCGGCCAGCAATGTCATCGTTACCAGCAACTTCGACGATGGCCTGATCTTCTACTACGAAGGCAAGCCCAGCCCGGATCGCAGCGTGGCGATGTCACCCTTCAACCTGGCACCACGGGAAGGACGCGACTTCACGTTGAACCTGAAGGCCAACAAACCTGGCTCACTCGGGGCCAAGGTGGCAGCCGCTGCCGACGGTGGTCTGCGGGATGAAGCCAGTGCTGCTGTTAATGTCGTCAGGCTCAGTGTCAACCTGCAACAGAAGGGGCCGGAGAAACGTTATGTCTCCGGACGGTTCACCTGGCAGATCCTGGTCGAGAACAACAGCGATCAACCCATCGAGAACGTCGTCGTCCGCGATACCCTGCCACCAGAAGTGCGTCTGGTTCGGGCCTACGATAACGGTCAGCAGACAGGCAACGACATCGTCTGGAACCTGGGCACGCTTGAACGCAACGGTCGTCGTCAGCTCCGGGTAGAAGTGGAAGCTCGCGAAGTGGCTCGCAAGGCTACCAACCGCGTCGCTGCCAGCTTCGGCCCGAACCTCGTTGAACGTTCCGAAGCCGACATCGAACTGCGAGGCATCCCTGCTCTGCTGATGATGGCGGAACAGAGCGACCGCAAGGGAACCATCACCCTGGGCGACACCACTGCCTACACCGTTACTCTGAACAATACCGGTTCGCAGAAAGTGGGTCGCATCATCCTCAAGGTGAAGAGTTCCCAGGAACTTCGCATCATCAAAGCCATCGCTCCGGATGGTAGTGCAGGCCAGATCCAGGGCGATACCATCATCTTCAATGTCATGAGCGACCTGCTGCCCAACAGCACGTACAACTACCAACTCGACATCGAAGGTATTGGCGTCGGCGATGGCCGCCTCTTCATCGAGCTTGAAAGCGACCTCACCGGCAAAGAACCGATCCGGGATGTGGAACAGTTGTCCGTCATCAAGTAGTTCACGCTTTGCAACTTCTTCCTTGCCTCCACCGCCAGGCCTCGTCATGCTAGAGGGTGTCTAACCTGGTGAGAGCTTCGATGTTCCTGCTTGTTACCCTGCTGATTGGTTCCACTTTGCAACTTGATCTCCGCGATGGCGACCGCGTCGTCCTGGTGGGCGGAGCGCTCATTGAACGTGAGCAACAGTTTGGCCACGTCGAAGTCATGCTGCATGCCATGTACCCGGACAAGAAGTTTACTGTCCGCAACCTGGGCTGGAGTGGCGACACCGTCTGGGGTGAAGCCCGGGCCGGGTTCGGCAGTCAGAAAGATGGCTACAAGAAACTGGTCGAACAGATCAAGGCGACCAGGCCGACGGTAATGATCCTGAACTACGGCGGCACCGAAGCTTTTGCAGGCAAGAACAACATTCAACGGTTCATCGATGCCTATTCGCAACTGGTCACCGATGTGAAGAGCGAAGGCATGAGGCTCGTGTACCTGATGCCTGCCCACCAAATATCACGGGTAGCAAAGACGACTGCTCTGTTGGAAAAGGAACGGGCATACAACGAAGCCCTGTCGCAGTATGTGAGCCGGTTCCAGGACATGAAGACAACCCATCCCGGCATCACGATTTCCCTGCAACCACTCTACGAATCACCCAAGGCTCGCGAGCTCACTGACGACGGCATCATCCCCAACGATGCAGGTTACCGGGAACTCGCCAGGGTCATTGCCAGGCAACTCGGTCAAACCGAACTGGCCGAGAAAAATCTCAGCGCCTGGGAACCCATTCGCCAGCTCATCATCAGGAAGAACGAACTCTACTTCCACCAGTACCGCCCGCAGAACGACACCTACCTCTTCGGCTTCCGCAAACACGAACAAGGCCAGAACGCCAAAGAGATGCCCGAGTTCACGAAGTTGATTGAAGATCTGGATGCGAAGATCAACGAGATGAAGATCAAGCTGGACCAGAGCCCGAAGCATTAGCGGGGATGGCTCTGCAATCCGCATTGATTGCGGTGGCAGGGTTGTGCATGTACTCATGCTCAACCCTGAGGTTTAACGGAAAGTGGATGCAAGACATCAGGGTCGAGCGGAGTACCGCACGACCCTGCCACTGTTAAAGTGATCATCATGTCCAATCCCACTCCCCAACCTAAGCCAACCAGACTTCGATACCAGCATTGGCTGCTGTTCCTCATTCTTGCCTGTGTGCTCTTTAATGTCATTGTCTGGTATCAAACCCGTGAACCGGAAGAAGAAAAGGAAGTGGATGAGCCTAGCTTGCCATCGTTTGTGGGTTCGTCCGAGAAGTTAACGTCAACCGTGATTGTGCCGACGCTCACCACGCCACTGCCCGACAAGCGTTCGATTATCTGGGCAGCTACCAGCAACCTCGCCTGGAAGGAGCTGCATCAACTGGCAGGCGGTGATGTCAGCTTGGATGGTCTGCCTGATCTTTCCAGGCAGTTGAACCAGGGGGTAAACATCAAGCCCGATATGGAAAAAGCGGACTACTACGCCGCTGCTGGTCTCAAGTCGCAAGGCATCTACGATGTGGTGAAGAGAGAGCTGGCAGCCCGCTTCCCCGGCATCGCCGCCCCCACTCCTCCTGATTCATCGCTCGATGGCATTTTGGCGTATGCCTGCTTCAAGATAGCAATGAAATATCAGATAGCATTTCTGAACGATGAAGAGCCCATGGTCTTTCGCGATGGCTCTGGCAAGAAGACGAAGGTGAAGTCGTTCGGAATCCGCAAGGAAGGGGCCCGGTATGACACGATGCGAAACCAGGTAGGCACCTTCTTTCACGATGGCAAAGGCCACTACGCCGTCGATATCAGCACCACCATGCAACCCTACCAGGTGATTCTGGCCTGCATTGAAAAGCAAGCAACCCTGCAGCAGACACTCGATCACTTCGACAAGGCGGCATCAGTTTCCAAAGACACGCTCTCCTTCGGAAAGGATTCCATTCTGTCAGTGCCCACCATGGAGTGGTCCATCGATCATCGCTATCAGGAACTCATCGGCAAGGTCGCCCACGGCCCCAGGTTGCCCGATGCCATCCAGTTCCAGGAAGCGCTGCAACGGATCGAGTTTAGAATGGATCGAAAAGGTGTCTCCATATCCTCCAGCATGCGGATGGATGCCATCCTTCTCAATGGCGATGAAGTGCATCGCACGGGGCATTACATCTTTGATCAGCCCTACCTCATCATCGTGCGGAAACGGAAGTCGGCAGATCCTCTCTTCGTCATGTGGGTGGAGAATGCGGAATTGCTGAAGTCGTGGAAGTAACATTCCATCGATAGGTTGCAAAGGGTTACCATGATGCTCAACCGTTACCTGATCGATGCACCAGCCGTTCGCTGTTCTACCTGGTTGCTGGTTTTTCTTCTCAACCTGTTTCTGCCAGGATTTCTTGGCTGGGGTTTCACTGTTGGCCTAGCTCGCTGGGGCATGTTCCTGGGTGTAATCATCTGTTTTGCCATAGGCTTGGGGTTCTGCTACAAGTCGAGAGTGATTGGTACTCTACTGATACGGGGCGGCAACCTGGTCGCTGTCTCGCAAATGCTGGTCTTCCTTCATCTGATCATCGGTTCGTATGCCGTCTCTCTGGGCAGTCGCTTTAACCTGAGTATCCAGCGTCATCGGGATATCGAACATCTGGATTCATTCCTCGGTGGGCTGATCGCCACCGGGTTCACCGGTGGAACACTGATGGCCGTCTGCCTGTTCGCTGGTTTCGTTCTTCAACTTGGCGTAACTTTGCTTTTCGACCGATGGTTCAACCACGATACGAATTGTCTGTAACCTCAGCCACATTTCGGGTACATTCTGTGCTGCACGTGTCATCACATCAAAGGTTCATCATGCAATCGGTACGCTGCCTCCTTATCACCAGTCTGCTTGCCGGTCTGTTACCTGTCACAGCACAGGCTCAGCATCCCGGGGTCAAAACTGTGGCTTTCAAGAGCGACAGTGTGGGCAGAACGATGAAGTACAATCTCGTCCTCCCGGTCAACTACGACAAGGGTGACAAGCGGTATCCCGTGCTCTATCTGCTGCACGGCTTAACCAGCAACTACACCGACTGGGCCCGGATGAAGGTGCCTGAGTATGCTTCGCGGATGGACGTGATCGTCGTCATGCCTGATGTGGGAAACTCGTGGTATGTCAACTGGTCGAAGAACGAGAACGGCCAGAAGAACAACTGGGAAGACAGCATCATCAAGGACCTGATCCCGCATGTGGATGCCACGTACCGCACCATTGCCAGCCGTGCCGGACGGGCTATCAATGGCCTCTCGATGGGAGGCTACGGCGGACTGATGCTCGGCCTCAAGCATCATGACCTGTTCTGTTCCATCGGCAGCCACAGTGGGGCCATCGGCTTTGCAAAGGCATATGCCGATCGACTGAAGCAGAATACCCCTCTCAAGTCGACACGAGCACCTTCGGAAACGCCCAATCCCGCCATAGGCATTGAGGGCTTCAGCAGTCAGAAGGAACGCACCCCGCAGGGAGTCTGTTTTGCCACTCCGGAAGAGTGCGAAAAGTACGACCCGTTCAAGCTCATCCTGCAGATACCCAAGGAGAAGCTGCCCCACATCTATTTCGATTGTGGTCTGGAAGATCGACTGATTGCCAGCAATCACGAGTTCGTCAAGATTCTGACGGACAACAAGATCCCGTTCACCTTCGGCCAATCGCCAGGCGGCCACAAGCCCGATTACTGGACCCGCGAAGTGAGTAATTCGATGGCCATGCAACTGGCCGTGATGCAACGCAGCCTGGCCGAAACAGCGAAGAAAACGGAAACAGGGAAGTAGATTTTCGCCTGACAGCAATACTTCTAAGATTGCGTGTCAGAAACTGGGCGATGATTAATAGAATTGCAAGGGCTTACTGAATTGACGGGTGAGCCTAAATCGAGTGACCGGCAGATGACCGGGCCGGCCAAGCCAATCACCAGTCAGGCAGCCGAGTCAAACACATCAATCGGGTTGATCACCATTAAGGAGAGGAGAATTGTATGAAGTCGTTATGGTTTGCAACGCTAGCCCTCACAAGCATCATGCTGACGGGCGAATTGCTCGCAGCTAAGGAAAAGGGCTCCGACAAGGAAGCGACTGAAATCGGCATCGAAGCCTATGTGTACGGCTACCCGCTCGTCACGATGGACGTGACAAGGCGCGTAATGACCAACGTGTCCACACCTCAAGGAACGCATGCCCCGATGGGTCAGTTCCTGCTCATGAGGAAGTACCCGGATGCCTCGTTCAAGGACGTCACCGCGCCGAACGCTGACACCCTGTATTCCACCGCCTGGCTGGACCTCGCCAAGGAACCTTACGTCCTGAGTCTTCCGGAAATGGACGGCCGTTATTTCCTCATGCCGATGCTGAGCGGCTGGACAGATGTGTTCGAAGTTCCCGGCAAGCGGACGACCGGTACCAAAGCGCAGGCATATGCAATCACGGGCCCCGGCTGGAACGGAACGCTGCCAGAAGGAGTGAAGCAACTTAAGGCGCCCACCAACATGGTGTGGATTCTTGGCCGAACTTATTGCACCGGCACTCCAGCTGATTACCAGGCCTGCCATGTTGTGATGGACAAATACGATCTTCGGCCACTGAGCGCCTACGGCAAGCCGTACACGCCACCCGCTGGCAAGTTCGATCCCGCCATCGACATGAAAACGCCGGTCCGCGAGCAGGTCAACAATATGGATGCAGTGGCCTACTTCACTCTGCTGGCAAAGCTCATGAAGGACAACCCCCCGGCCAAGGAAGATGCCCCGTTAGTCGAGAAGTTAGCGAAGATCGGACTGGTGCCCGGCAAAGACTTCGACGCAAGCAAACTGCCAGCCGATGCAGCCAAGCTCATTCCTCAGGCTGCCCAGAAGCAAATCATGGGACACTTCAAGACGGCGGGTTCGGACATCAACGGCTGGATCTTCACGACCAAGGCCGGCGTCTATGGAACCGACTATCTCCAGCGCGCACTTATCACGGCAATCGGGCTTGGTGCCAACCGGCCGCAAGACGCAGTCTACCCGACCTCGGAGGTGGATGCCGACGGCAAGCCATACAGCGGGAGCAACAAGTATGTCGTGCACTTCTCCAGGGGGCAAACTCCTCCGGCCGACGCCTTCTGGTCCATCACGATGTATAATGGCGACTACTTCTTTGTTGACAACCCACTCAACAAGTATACGGTCAGCCCTCGGAACGATTTGAAGTACAACGACGATGGCTCGCTCGACCTTTACATTCAGAACGAGTCACCCGGAAAGGACAAGGAAGCCAATTGGCTGCCGGCTCCCAAGGACAAGTTCATCTTAATGATGCGGCTGTACTGGCCAAAGGAAACGAAACCGTCGATTATCGACGGCACCTGGCACCCGCCTGCAGTGAAAGTTGTTGACAAGTAATTCAACAGGCTGGATGCACGACAAGTTGATTTGAAGCTGTGCCACGGAAGTGCGTGTATGCACTTCCGTGCCAGCCGTGCAACAACACGATGTGCCGCCAGATCAACCTAGTGTGCAGCAAATATGGTTTCAATCACAACTCAGCCAGCACGGATGAGATGAGTACATCACATCCGTGGCACGTCTGTCTCATTATCCTTCCGGGTGCTTGGCTCGTAACTGAACGTCACGAGATATCTATGTTACGGCACAGAAGCATTGCCCGATTCCACTGGATAACCGTTCCAGACCGTCCTCACTCTGGAGTTGATGATGATTTCAACTTTGATCCAGGTGGGTAATGGGGTGACTCGCATCTCGGCAAACTCCTCGGTCTTCGGCTTTTCGATGGAGCTGGCGTATTTCGTTAACTCCTCACCTTTCATGATGTAGGTTGCACCTGCTCGTTTACCTTGGAGATGAAAGACATATGGGACGTTTCGTGCTCGTAAGAGTTCCTTGGTGACACTGGTATCGTAGATAGCATCAGCGTCGTTGGGGCCTCGTCTGGCAAAGTAAAACGTGGGTTGGATCGAAGAACCTGTCGAACTCTTCAACAGATATTGTTTGGCGAAACGTAAGGTTTTGTCTCCGATGATGTCCAGCTTGGCGATCTGCTTGCCAAAACCTCCAGCATCGCTTTGGACGGCAATTTGCTTGGCCTGTTCCAGGGTCGGGAAGCCATGCTCCATCTTGCGCCAGATTTTCAGCACTTCGTAGAGGTAGTCGTCAGAGTCACGAGACGCTTTGACAGGCCAGCCGAGATATGCACGCCCCCTGGTAGTGGGGGTGATGCCAAAGGCGCTGGAAAGCCTTAACTCCTCCGGTGCTCGATCGGTAGGCGACGTGGTGACGCAACCATTGAGAACCACAATGCGAGGCCCCGTTTCCCCTTTCAAAGCCTGACGAATTTGGCTGGCTGTGATGATTCCATCACTTTCGTCTTCCCCTGCCCGGGGCTTGACCTTGAGAATCTGTTCGTTCAACTTGCCGGATGTTCCGGAATGGCCTGCGAAGTAAAAGATGTCACACATCTTGATCAACTTGAAGAATCGATCCCGGTCGCAGATGCGAACATCGAACTCATGCGTGTTTGCGGGAGCGGAGAAGGCTACCACATCGTTAATAACATTGGATTCTGTGAACATTCTCTGCATGGTCCGTACAAACGGATATTCATTCTTCCCTTCATCATAATCTGTCAGCTTGGTGGAGCCTTTGTAACCCTGTACCAACACCATTCGATGAGGCTTTTCTTGAGGTTGTTCCAATGCATGGGCCAGTAATGCGAGGCTTGTAAGCAACACCAGCATGGACAACAGCGTTTTCGCTTGCATGGGAGTACCCCTGCGAGAAATGAACTAAGCATGGCTATTTTAGACAATTCAATCCACTTCACGTGGAATTATCTAGCGCGATGAACAGTTTGATCACCTGATACCGGGGAGGATGAAGACTAGGTTCAACTGCGAACATCGTCGTCCGAAGAAAAATTGGCTAGCCTCATTTTACCCATTTTACCTGATCGCTACGTTGAGTAAGTTGTGCACCGTCAAGTTCCCCCTGTTGTGTATCTTCCGCATCTTCGTTTCCTTCCCCTCATGCAGTTAAACTGCCTCAGCCGATACAGAGGGCATCCCAGCCAGAAGCCGCGCGCCCGGCGTGTACCAACTCCGTGGACGAACCCGCACAGGTTCTCGGAGAATAGCCGCGCGATGGGGCATACAAGGAGAGCCAGGCCATGTTGCGTTTCGCACCTGCATTGCTCGTCTGCCTGCTGGCCTGCACCAGCCAGGCCGCAGCCGACGATGCCTTCCCCAGCCTAGACCAGCGTCTCGGCAAAACCATCACCGTGGTGGAAAAGAACTACCCCACGGAAAAAGCTGTCATCACCCAGGTCTGGCGCATGGAAGACGGCAGCCCCGTCATGCAAGCTAAAACCCAGACCAGCAATATCGAGATGACTCTCGTCGAAAACACCAATGCCAAGGCTGCTGCTGAACGCATCAAGATCTACCGCTGGGTCAATGGCGTTCGTCCAGCTAATTGCCCCGTCGCTCCGCAAGTCGTCACCCAGGTGAAGGCCAGCGAGAAGGCAGTGACCACCAATGTCGCCACGACCAAGACTGTCACTACTGACAAAGTGGCTGCAACCGATGGCGGCCTGGTTCCTGTACTTCCCAAAAAGACGGACGTGAAGGCTGTGACCACCGTGTCCAACGATGTTCCAGTCGTCAACGTTCCCGTGAATCCCAAGACAACGGTTCCTGCACCAGTGGTGGTCCAGCAGGCCCCCAGCGTACCGGTCAGCGTACCAGTCAAACAGATCACTCCTCCTGCTGTGATCAATACCACTGTGGTTACTCAGCCTGCTCCTGTTCCCCAGGCTGCACCTGCTCCAGCAGCAGCACAGAAGGTGACCACTACTACCACGAACGGTCGCGAACTTGTTGGTGGCTGCGAAGTCATCACCGTGACGGAGAATGGTGTTGCCCGCAAGTACAAGATCCTCGGTACCAGCCGTGATCGTCATGGCGTGATGACGCATCGCTGCCAGGCACTGGATAACAACGAAATCGTTACGCTGAACTGCGATAACTGTGGTACTGCCTGTGCAGCACCTGCCAAGGTTGAGTGTGCACCCGCCAAGGTGGCTTGCACCCCAGCACCAGTGGCCTGTGTGCCTGCACCAGTGAAGTGCGAACCAGCCAAGACCGTGTGCCCCCCCGTGGTGGCCAA
>CAYPJB010000005.1:19490-28477 GCA_964410845.1 uncultured Bacteroidales bacterium
CCAGCCAAGGTCGCCTGCGAACCTGCCAAACCCTGCGTAACTGGCACCAAGGCTTGTGACCCCTGTGCCAATGCCAAGAGTATCTGCGACAGCAGTCTCTGTGGCAAGTGTGGTCTGGCTGCTGGCAGCTGCGATGCCTGCAGTGGCAAGGATTGCACCGACTGCGATACTGCTCATGGTCGTCGTGTTCGTGGTCACCGCGTCCGTGGTGGTTATGACTGCGAGATCAACGTGCCAGTTCCAGGAGTTCGCCTGAGCACAGTCAATGGCGTCCCCGGTGGCCCACCACCTCAGCCATGTGTTCCTGCTTTCTGCACGATGAACTCCAGCTCCGTCCGGGCTTACTATTGTGCTCCCCAGATCGTCCCGTTCTATTGCCTGAATCAGCCGTTTGGTGATTGTCTGAATGCCCAGATCTCCGCTGGCATCCATACGATGAACCCCGGCAACGGTGAGGCCGTCGCCAACACGATGCACCTGATCAATGTTCTCAGTCAGTCAGGTGAATGGGAAAATCGTCAGTGGGCTGCCACCCGCCTCCAGCAGGCAACGTTGCCTACCGTTCGTCCTTACGTGGAAGATGCTCTGGTGGCCGCTGCCCAGCACGACCGTGCACCGATGGTGAAGGTCGCTGCCATCCGCACGCTGGCCAGCATGAAGTCAACCCGCCAGGATGTACTGGCCATGCTCGCCCAGGCTACTGGCGATATGGATCCTCGCATCAAGGAAGCAGCCAGCGAAGCCATGAGCTCGATCATGAAAGCTAACGGCGTGCAACAGGCTGGATATTCCAGGTAACTGTCGGTCTGCAATAGATTGAAACTGAACAACCCTCGGTTCGATGCCGAGGGTTGTTTGCATTACTGGCATTTCAGCAACTGCTTTTATGGAGGTGGTGGAATATCCCCCACGGGTTTCTGTATCAGCTTGCTGCTGAGGATCGAGATGGCTTTCGTGCGTTGCTCTTCCGGCCCGACAGGATCAAAGATGTTAGGTCGTTCAGGAGCCAGCGTCGTCAGCACTTGCCAGGCTTGCTCACGGATGGCCACTCGAGCATGTCCCATCGCCTGGAGCAGAGCTCTGATGCGATCGGGCGTGCTCTGCGTGGTGCCACGGTAGAGTGCCAGCAGCAGATATGCTTCATCCTCGAGATAACCTGCTTCTTTCAATTGCTGTATCAGTGTTTGTGCCCGGCTCACGTCCTGATTCAGCCAGAAGTGAATTGCTTCGTGGCTGAACTTGCGCCGACCGTTGGCAAGCGGATCATTCTGCAACTGAATCACGGGCATCAGTCGGTTGATGGCTGTCAGCCCCAGGATGGCACACTGTCGATCGATCAGCTTCCCTTGCTCCAATCCTTCATCGCAGGAGAGTGAGAACCACTTGAGATCGCTGCTTTCATTGTCCAGCTTGGCATGCGTACGGGATCGCAAGGCGACCAGGCTTTCAACAGCCTCTTTCGGTGCTGTTTGATATTTCGCCAGCCAGACAGGCAGTTCACCCACTTCACTGAGTGGTGAGGCCTTCTTCGCTGCCGCCAGGCTGCTCCATTGGATTCGCTGCCTGGTACGTAGCGAAGCACGCTGATCTTCGTGAGTGAGTTCTATCGTCCCCTTGGAAACAAGAATCTCCATGGCATGCTCAATCATCCACTCGCCATCACCAGTAACCACACCGCCATGGGCCTGGACACCTACTTCAGCACCCGCAGGCAGTGTCAGTTCCCAGGTTTCACCGAAGTAACGAAGGCGAATCAACGCCTGCGATTTACCCGCCGGTCGGCCATGCAGGATGAGACGGCCACGATGGAGTGTGATATCTGCATCCACTTCCATGCTGGGATGGAGTTCCACCAGTGCTTCCGCACATGGTTGGCCGCTGAGGTTGGAGTTGAATTGGCCCATGAGTACGACACGCAAGCCGTCAGAGAGCGCAATGTTGCCCGTATACCCTGGCAAGGCCATCAGTTTCTGATTGGAAAAGAGCGGGGCTTGTGGCTTCATGATGCTGAAGTCGCCCGCATCGTTCCCTTGAAAGAACATGCCCAGGGTGTCAGCGCCATTGCTGGCGATGGCCAGCTTGGTGGTACGATCCGGTGCTGCAACTCGAGGCTTGGCTGTCGCCAGCACCGGCAACGGTACGACTGGTTCGTTCGGTCGAGCCTCTTCACCCATCCCCAGAAACACATTGAAAGGCAGTATGGGACGGCTCGCCACCATCCCGGTAATGCCTGCGACAGTATCCGCAGCAGCCTGCCAGTTCGGTTGGCCTTCCTGGGCAATGACTGGCACAGGCCAGAGACCCTCAAGTTTCAGTGCAGGTTTCACCGCAGCGGGAACAACAGGCTTCTCCTCTTTCGCTGGAATGTTCTTGTCCGCGTTATCAGCGATCTTGTCAGTGAGCGCGGGATCGTGCTTGTCAAGGAGTGGCTGTTCCGCAACGGAGTTCGCCCACTGCTGCCAGGGCAAGCTCCACGCCAGATAGGCGAAGATACCAACGACAAGCAGGGCACAGAGCCCCAGGACTGCCTTTCGCCAGCGCGAGGCCAACAGCGAATGATAGAGAGGTTCCAGCAGTGCCTGGTCTTCCGGATCAGCGCTGGGTATGCCATCGACTTCCCACAGCGGTGGCTTGGAGGGTCGTGTTTCACGAGGCACCACACGCAACGGCTGGGCTTCCGGCCCCTTCACCAGGCCATACATCCGCTGACGTGCTAACGGCGGGACTTTGAGCGTATCATGCCCAAAGGTCATGATCTGATGACAGGCAGCCACTTCTGCCAGGTAGACATCGGTATCGATGCAGATCTGTTCGAAGTCTGCTTCCTGCTCCTCATTCATCCGACCATCCAGATAGGCTGCCACCTCGTTCGGATCATCCTGATGATGCGGAGGCAGTTCCTGACGTTCTGCTACATCAGGGGTACTGAGGCGACGACGACGGATGACCCGTTTGATACGGTCAGTCAATTGACGGATCTTGTCGTTTTCGTGGATGTAATCGCTGACTTGAGCCGCCGATTCCGGAGTCAGTCGATCATCCAGGTAAGCCAGCAGTCCGCGCAGGTTGAATTTCATAAGGCACCATTCTCACCAGTACTCACCTTAATAGTGGGGTTGTGAGCGCTGTTTCGTGCATTGGTGCAAAGATTGGTGCAATTACTTATCCGCGATCGTGAAGCTGTAACGCCAGCCATTGCAATGTGTTTGCTGGTACAACTCACCGTAACCATCACAAAGCCCCGAAATCATTTCGGGGCTTGGGCTACCAACACGGCTGAATCAACAACCAACAACTATCACGGCATCTTGAGCAAGTAGACTGTACCGTTCATGTTGCCGGTAGCGATCAGGCTGTTCTCCGGGTTGATGGACAACCCATACAGCCCGATGGGAAGCTTTTGACTGTGCACGAGCTTGCCGTCAGCGGTGTTCCAGATGGTGATCCAGCCACCGTTGCCGACCGCGACCAGCTTCTTGCCATCGCTGGTGAGTTTGATGGTGTTGATGAAGTCGCGATGGGCCTTGTCTTTCAGTGCAGGGTCGATGAAGGTCTTGAGCATGCCACCGTCGGCTACGTTCCAGAGTTTGATCTTGCCGTCAGCCCCGGCAGAGTAGAGTTGATCATTCCCGACGTAGGCTACCGAATAGACTGCATCACCATGCCCGTTCGGGGCGGACTTGTCATCCTGCCCTTTGATCTCTCGTTCTACCTTCTTGCCTGCAACATCGATCAAGCGAATGCTGCGATCAAAACTGCCGACAGCCAGTTGCTTGCCATCACCCCGCCAGGCCAGACAGTAGAGAGGCTGAGCAGCCAACTTCACTTCGCCGGTCTGCTTGCCATCGTGGGTGTTCCAGAAACGGATGGTGCCATCGTGACTGCTGGACGCCACAGTGAGACCATCGGGACTGTAGACGACAGCATCGACAAGGTTGCCATGCCCAGCCAGGTTGCGGAGCGGGGCATCGCTGGCGATCTTGAAACTCGTGACCGTCTTATCCTGGCTGGCAGCGTAGATCAGCGACGCAGCATTGGCCATG
This sequence comes from uncultured Bacteroidales bacterium, assembly GCA_964410845.1. Taxonomy (GTDB): domain Bacteria; phylum Planctomycetota; class Planctomycetia; order Gemmatales; family HRBIN36; genus JAEUIE01. The sequence continues at coordinate 23,534 of CAYPJB010000005.1, forward strand.
ATAACACTGGCGACACTGGCGGGTTGTTTGAAGGTGTGTAGTACGGCACCGAAGGTCGGTGGCAAAGGCTGGTTCGGAGTATTGGTGATATTCAGCACTTGGATACTACCGTCGCTGTTGCCGACGATGAGCGAGGTTCCGGAAGCGAACAGACTGCGAGCCAGGGCATCGTTCGGCAGCACCTTCAGTTCCTTGCCATCGTTCACATTGAAACAGCGAAGCTTCTTATCGACGCCAGCTGTGAAAATGAGTTGACTGTTGCCCGTAGGGGCAATCGCCTGGATGGCTCCGGCATGGCCTTTCAGTTCCTTGTCAACATTACCAGTCGTGAGGTTGATGACCTTTGCCAGGCCATCCTGGTTGGCGAGCACCGCCCGGTTGCCTCCATCGATGACAGCAAAGCTGGTGATGGGGGTGGGGGAAGCAGTGAAACTGCGAACGGGTTTGGGAGTAGTATCCTTCTTGTCTTCTGTCTTGGCTGACTTCTGTTCAGCAGGAGCTTTTTTCTCTGCCTGCTTGTTCTCCTTGTCTGCTGGTTTGGCAGCCTTCTCTTCAGGTTTGGCTGCCTTCTCGGGAGTCTTGGCGTTCTTTTGCTCGGCAGGCGTTTTCTTTTCTGGTGTCTTGGTGTTTTTCTCTGGTGCTGGGGCCTTCTCCGGCGCTTTAGCAGCAGGTGCTCCACCAGGTACGTTCCATACCTTCACCAGCCCATCCTGCCCGGCACTGAAGAGCAATTGATTATTCGGATGAAACCCCAACCCGCGTACTTCACTGGCATGAGCAGGCAGTTGTCCCACCAGTTTGTTGTCGCTGATCTGATAGAGGCTGATCAAGCCGTTCGCTTCACCTGTCGCCAGCAGCTGCCCATTGGCCGAGATGGCCAGCGAGAGCACTTTACTCTTGGATTTCAATGTCGCCAGTTCTTTGCCATCGCTGGTGTTCCAGACTTTGACATTGCCATCTTCCAGGCCTGCTACCAGCTTGTTTCCATCTGGTGTCAGTGCCTGGCATGCAGCAGGCGCACTGGCCCCGGCATAGCTGCGATATACTCCACTAATGGGCATATCCCACAGCTTGATGCTGTTATCCTTGGCTCCCGAAGCGATCAACCTGCCATCCGGACTGAAGGCGGTGGTCAGGACCAGGTCGGTGTGGCCACTGGTGCCCGCATAGCTCTTCACTTCCTTGGCTGTTTTCACATCCCACAGCTTGAGGCTTTTATCAAACGAACCGCTGATGAGATGCTTGCCATCCGGAGAGAAGTTCACGGAGTAGACGAGTTCCTTGTGCCCTTCAAGGGTGTGCAGGATGGTCAGCGCTGGTGCTGGCGATTGTGCCTGGACCACGAAACCTAGTGAGAGAACGCAACCAGCTAACATCAGCATGCGACGAAAGTGCAACATCAACCAAACTCCCCGGATGATCATCAAAGGCAGGATCACAGGCAAGAGTGTTAGTCTGGCACGGTGATGGCAGGATGTCAATAAGCTTCATCCACTCTCCTTCTATACGATAATCTCCAACACCCGAATTCTCATCACCTGTGCTTCACATGTCTGACACTGCTTTGCCTGCCCCACTGCCCACCATTCGCCTCAAGATCGAACGGCGGTCATCCCATCCGTGGATCTTCCAGAAGATGGTGGAGAAGCCTTTTCAGAAACCACCACCAGGCACCATCGTCGATATCGAAGACCTGACCGGCTGGGTCGGGCGAGGATTCTACAACGGACACTCACGAATCTCGCTGCGGGTACTCACCTCTAACCGCGATGAAGTGATCGATGCAGGGTTCTTTCGCCGTAAACTGACCCAGGCAGTGGCCCTTCGCCGGGAGCTGCATCAGCTCGATACCGTCACCAACGCCTACCGCCTGGTGCATTCCGAAGGTGATGGCCTGAGCGGACTGGTCGTGGATCGCTTTGGCGACATCATCGTGCTCGAGTTCTTCTCCGCAGGCATGTGGAAATGGCGCGAGGTCATCAAGGAAGTGCTGCTCGAACTCTTTCCCGGCTCCCGGTTCTACTGGTTCGCTGAAGAGCATGTGCAAAAGCAGGAATCGTTCGACTGCTGGGCCATCGATCTGCCAGGCTCCGTGGATATCGTCGAGCATGGCGTCCGCTTCAAGGTACAACCCGGGGCCAAGCACAAGACAGGGTTCTTCGTCGATCAGCGGGATAATCGCCATTATCTGTCGAAGTTCACGCCGGGCAAACGGGTGCTCGACATCTGCTGCAACACCGGGGGCTTTGCAGTCTATGCCAAGTCCATCGGGAAAGCTGAAGAAACTATCGGCCTCGATCTCGATGAAGAATGCCTGGAGACAGCCAGGCAGAATGCCAACCTCAACCAGGCCCGCGTCAAATTCGTGCAGACGGACCTCTACCCCTGGCTCCGCGATTCCATCGCCCGCCAGCAGTTCTTCGATGTCGTCATCCTTGACCCCGCCAAGCAGACCCGCGACCGGGAAGAGATCGACCTGGCACTCAAGCAATACCTCGACATGAACCGCCTGGCCATGCAGGTCGTCGCCCCTGGTGGTGTGTTCCTGACCTGTTCCTGCACGGGGCTGATCAGCGAAGACCTGTTTATCGATTGTGTAAGACGTGCCGCCTGGCAAGCGGGGCGGGTACTGCAGGTGTTCCACCTCAGCGGTGCAGGGCCGGATCATCCTTACTATGCCCACGTGCGCGAGAGCCGATATCTGAAGGCAATTTGGGGACGGCTACTTTGATGTTGGCTGCTGCTTCTCTTCCACTCCATGGATCGTCCGGTTGAACTCCTTCTCCCATGCCTCATGTAAGCGCTCGATGGCATCTTCGATGGGGACGATGCTGATCTTGCCTTCACAGACTGTCGCCAGCCCCAGTCGTTCCAGTTTCTTAAGGGCATCTTCTATTTCAAAGTCAACTTTCTGACCTGTTTGCTTTTGCAAGAACTCTTCAATGAAGTCATCAAGTTGTTTCGCTGTCCAGCCTTCGCTAGGAGCGTGCTTCCACAGACAGAAGTAGCCCAGGATGGCTTCACGCCATTCCTGATGCTCTGCTTCGTTCAGCAGACTGTACAGCACACCAGCATTGTTATCCAGATTCTGGTAGTAGAGGCTGCGGGTGAGTTGCAGGCTATACTGGTTCTTGGTGAAGTTGTAGGAGTAGTAGCTGCGGTAGCCGTAGGTTCCTGACGCAGCAGCAATACCCCACAGACCAATGGCCCCGGCCCCAACGGGTCCCTTGATGAATGCCAGACCAATCAACTTGAGCAGAGGCACTATCACTGCATTCCACGCCGTCAGTATCACAAAGGTCAGGATGGGAAACGTGACTTTGGTCTTATCAATGTTGCTGAGCTTCAGTCGAGCCCCGGGAAGAAGCATCTCCATATCTTCCTGGGGAATGTCCTTGAATGCTTTCAGATAGACCGCCGTGCTGTTCACTTCAGGACCAATACGGAGTTTGGAATCTTCCCTCAATTTGAGCATCACGACCATGCGGCGGAAGATGGGGATCTCTACTTCTTCATCCTTCCAGAGACGTTTCCAGTTCCGGAAGATGCGAGTGCCCTTGGTTTTGCCTCGTACATAAACAGCCAGGCGGTCGAAGATGCTGAAATCCACATCCATGCTGAGCCCCCATCGGCTTCGACCTTCGAGCGCCTCCATCAGCTCTGTTTCAGTGACGTGATGATAATTGGCTCGATCAAGCATCGTACTGAACGTGCTGAAGAGCTTGTCCAGCAGCGTCGAGCGTTGCATGGTGTTGACTTCACGCAGTACAGCTGTTTCCCGATCCGGATCAAACGGGGAATAGTCTTCCGCCAGTTCATCAATAGTGCGAAGGAAATCAAAATGAAAGAGGGAAGCCAACAGATTGGAAACTACGCGCCACTGTTTCTGCTGCTCCGGAGTCAAACCCGGCTGCTTGCAAAGCAGTTCAATGAGTTCGTTCCGTCGAACGGGGATATAGTGCTCGCGGTCAGTGTAGTCAGCCATGCGCCCATTCTACGGGAGGTGATCGTGTCGTTGAAGAGAAGTTGTTGGTTGTTGGTGATTGGTAATAAGTAGAGCAAGTGGAGTTCTCCCCTCTCCCCACCGCGGAGAGGGGTCGGGGGTGAGGGGGAACAATCTTGTGTTGAACCATGTAGTCCAGTGCTTTTCGGTACGAGCACATCAAAGAGTTCATTCGCGAATCAGGACGATACTGGCAGCCACTATATTGACATTCATCTATATAGACGATATTCTATCTACATGAAGCAACTCGACCAAGCTTTTGCTGCTCTTGCTGATCCTACCCGAAGGGGAATCGTGCTGTACCTGGCCCGTGGTGGAGAGGCCTCTGTCACAGAACTGGTCGACCGTTTCACGTTGACGCAGCCTACGATCTCATCCCACATCAAGGTACTGGAAGCGGCTGGGCTGATCACACGCAGTCGAGTAGCCCAGTTGCGGCCGTGCAAACTGGTGCCGGAGCGACTGAAGGCCGTCACTAATTGGCTGGAGAAGGTGCAGGAGCTCATGGAAGGCAACTACAAGAAGCTCGATGCGTTACTCGCCGAGTTGAAACAAACCCAGAAAGAGGAGCGAAAGCGATGAAACCTGCCGAAGTGAGCGCCCCGTCCGATCGGGAAGTGCTGGTGAAACGGAGCTTTGATGCACCGGTCAATCTGGTGTGGCGGGCGTATACGGAGCCCGCGCTGATGCGTCGTTGGCTGACGGCCATGCCCGGATGGACGATGCCGGTGTGCGAGATGTCGACTCATGTCGGCGGCAAGTATCGCTGGCGCTGGCGCAGCGAGGATGGCCAGGAGTTCGGCTTCACGGGCGAGATGCTGGAGGTCGCGTTGCATTCGAAGATCGTGCATACGCAATACTACGATCCGGGCGACACGGAATTTGGATCGATGGGAGGAGAGCCGTCGATTATCACGGTCCCGTTCCACGAGACCAAC
>CAYPJB010000006.1:0-20971 GCA_964410845.1 uncultured Bacteroidales bacterium
ACTCTTTCCCTACACGACGCTCTTCCGATTACAAAGGCCAGTTCCAACCCTACGGGCGAGATGAATACCTCGGCAAGCGTGATACAGAGATAGGCCAGAACAATCCAGATCAGGCTGGTCTTCCCGTCGCCGGCAGCCATATCAGCGAGGATAAAGATGCAGGGGGTAAGTGCAGTGAAGATGAACCCGATCTGCATCTTGTCAGTAGGTCGGAGCCTGATGCCTTTGCTGGCCAGCCAGCGGAAGAAGACTGTCGAGAGTGGCAGCAGTGTCAGAATGAACATCGAATTCAGGAACTGAAACTGATCGGGCTTGTAAGTGGTATCAAAGATCGTTGTGTTGATCTTCTCACCTGTGAAAAATACCCACACCGTCGGGTAGTGTTTGAAGATGCTCCAGAAGACGGTAGAGAGTACAAACACGCCCATCAGATTGGCTAGTACTTTCCAAGTGTCGGCCTTTTGTTGGGTAGTAGCTTCATCCTGAACAGGTGGTGCTTTCGTGCCAATTGATTCCACTGCATAGTAACGCTTGCCGAGGGCAAACAGCACCAAAGCAATCGACATTAAAACTGTCGGCAACAGGAACGCCGCATTCGGACCATAGTAATCGCGAATCCGAGGCATCGACAATTGCGAGATCAGCGAACCAACGTTGATGGCCCAGTAGAACATCGTGAAGGCATCGCTGCGTAACTGTTCCTGGCCCGGTCGGAACTGATCGTACGTCATCCCCATCAGTGTGGAGATATTCGGCTTGATCACACCGCTACCAAATGCCAGTACGATCAAAGCGATGATCAGGATGACAGGCAGCACCATGAAACCTGATTGTGTCGTCATGACATCGCCTGGTCCCAGAGGGTACATCATCAAGGCATTGCCCAGCACGTAGGGGATGGAGAAAGCGACGATAGTCCAGTAGCGTCCCAGATATCGATCTGCAATGAAACCACCCAACAGGGGTGTGAGATAAGTGGCAGCGATGAAGTAATTCACCCACGTTGCTGCGTCTGATTTGCTGAACATCAGCGTTTGCGTGAGGTAGATCGTCAGGATGGCATTCATGCCATAGTACGAGCATCGTTCAGCGAGTTCGCCCCAGAAGAAGAAATAGAACCCCGGAGGATGTCCTTTGAAGTATGTCAACAATCGTGAGAAGGGGTTGGAGCTTTGCTGAGGTTCGGACATCGTGGTTACTTCCCTTCCGTCGCTGCACCATGGGGGACAGGTTTCATAGTACCATCAGCATGCCGTTCGACTGACACATAGATGACATCAGCCTGGGTGACTGGCAGTATTCTTCCCTTGCGTTCGGCCTCCACTTCAATGCGAACAGTGATGGAGGTTCTGCCAACACGCACACAACTGGACCAGAAGCTGACGAGATCCCCCACAAGCACGGGTTCCTTGAAGTCCACCTTGTCGATGGCGATCGTTACCAGCACCGATGGTTTGCCTCCCAGTTCTTCGAGAGCATGGCGGGCACCGCAGTGGGCAGCCTGGTCAATGTAGCTCAGCAGCACACCGCCAAAGATCGTCCCCAGTGGGTTCGTATCTCTGGGCATCATGACCACTTTGATCGCTAAGTATCGGTTCGACATTGTCGCTTGGTTCTCCGCGTGCAGTTGTTAGAGGCCCATATAGTCGCTTTGGGGCACTGCTTGATGAACAGGTTCAGGGATGGGAAGTGCAACGACAGGGGAAGATTGCATGCCAGTTGCTTCTCGTACTCCCAACTCTTGTCGAACCATGCGTGCTGCTTCCACCATATTGTTGACTTTGCGGATGGCTACATTGCGGGAAAGGGCGGAAAGGCCTGCATCAGCTGCGATCCAGAGACGCTCTGCTGGCACATACTGTTTTGCCAGACGAATTCGCTCAGCCAGCAGGCCGGCTGGTTCAACCCAGGTACTTCCCGCATCGACAATTCCCAGCCCAATCCGACGTGCCGGCAACTCCGCAAGAACATCAATCTCGGACATCTCTACAGAACCGAAAGCGAGGTCAAATTGACGGACGTTAATCGTCGCTGAGCAAACTTCTGATGCCGTTTCGACCAGCCAGGGACGGTAGCGGCGGCGACCCATCGGTCTGCCGTAACCATCGAGGAAGCCCAGGCGAAGGTGGATTTCAATGGGGATGCCATCGACAGTGCGGCGAACGAGATCGGCCAATACGCTGGGATCATCAGGTGACCAGGCAAATCCTGTTTCATCGAGTTGGACGAGAGTGACGCCGGCATTAACCAACGATTCGAGTTCACCACGCAACAGCGTAGCCAGCGACATGGCCATACTGACTCTACCCTGGCCACCTTGAATCAGCCCTGCCAGAGTGTAGGGGCCGGGCAGTGTCGAAACAGAGACCGTACTACTCAGTGACATCAATCGCTCAGCATCAGTGGCAACACCCAGTCCACGCAAGGCGAGCAAGGGCTTTGTCTGTTGATACACAGGGTAGGAATGATAAAGTCTGCTACTCAACTGCTTGCGGCTGGGCAGCAGCTCTAATCCCTGAATACGTTCGAGCAGTGCTGTGCCTTCTGCAACACCAGGTAATCCTAAATTGGTGGTGACGATATCAGCACCGACGCGAAGCTGATCATCCAGTGCCACCAGGAAGGCATCACGGGCTACTTCTTCGCCGTCGTCCTTGTAATGGCGATCAGGGTGCCTTTTGGTATCGAGGAGATGACGAATATACCAACTGGCAGTAGGCCAGGTGCCCGCTAGATAGACCGGTAACAACGGCAAATCGGACATAGCTTCCCTGGTAAAAATCGGATCAGACTCCCCCAGAGTAGCCAGTTGCTCCGGATACTGCCAGCAAATTTCATGGCACTTGATTGACTGTCAACTACCTCAGTCAGCACAGATGATAACGTTTACCTATTCCCACTAGGATTGGTTCCCTATAACTTCTTCACACGGATCGTTCAATTTACCCTTGGCAGCCACCATGACAGATGCTTCTGATTCGACGAGTTTCGGCCCACCCAAGTATAAGAGAGTACTTCTTAAACTCAGTGGTGAAAGCTTCCAAGGCACCTCCGGCAAAAGTGGAATCAGCATCGAGGAAACGCTTGCCTTCGCTGCTCAGCTCAAACGAGTAGCTTCGCAGGGAGTGCAACTGGCCATCGTTGTCGGTGGGGGCAATATCCTCCGTGGTGCGCAGTTCAGCAGTGGCGGCGATGTCATCAAGGAAGCTACTGCCCACTACATGGGTATGCTCGCCACCGTCATGAACGGATTGGCACTGCAGGAATCGCTCGAGAAGATCGGCTGTCAGACTCGCTTGCTCAGTGCCATTCGCATGGAAACGGTCTGCGAACCATACATCCGACGCCGCTGCGAACGCCACCTGGAAAAGGGACGCATTGTCATACTTGCCGGTGGTACAGGGAATCCGTTCGTAACCACTGATACAGCAGCAGCTCTGCGAGCCCGCGAACTGAACTGCGAAATTGTGATGAAAGCCACCAAGGTTGATGGCGTTTACAGCGACGATCCCGAAAAGAACCCGCATGCTATTCGCTACGAAAAATTGACTTACAACCAGGTGCATCGCGACAATCTGCAAGTGATGGATATGTCTGCCATCCAGATGTGCATGGAAGCCAAGATTCCCATCATCGTCTTTAACTTCAAGCGAGAGGGGAACATCGAACGTGCCGTTGCAGGGCATCGGCTCGGCACCATTGTGAATTAATGTCCCTCTCCCTCCCGGAGAGAGGGATTGGGGTGAGCCTGCAACCGTATTCAACCGTTTAGCTAGAGAACTCGCCATGACAACTGACGAAATCTTGATGGATGTGGAAGAACGCATGGAGAAGGCTGTCAGCAACCTCAAGGAGGAATTGCGTGGCATCCGAACTGGCCGTGCCAGTCCCGCTCTCGGCGATACTCTGCGTGTTGATTATTACGGGTCACCCACGCCACTCAAGCAGCTAGCTGGCGTCAGTTGCCCGGATCCCCAGCAGATTCTGATTCGTCCCTACGATCAGGGAGCACTCAAGGATATTGAGAAAGCCATCATCGCCAGCAACCTCGGCCTGGCGCCGAACTCTGATGGCAAAGTTATTCGTCTGAACATCCCCGCGATGTCGGGTGAACAGCGTACCAAGATGACGACCCGTGTTAAGAAACTGGCGGAAGACAGCAAGGTCTCGATCCGTAACATCCGCCGTGATGGCAACAAGCACTTCGAAACGGCTGAAAAAGACAAGGCCATGACAGAAGATGAACGAGATGCAGGCAAGGAAGAAGTACAGAAGCTGACCGATACTTACGAGAAGAAGGCCCAGGAAATGGCAGATAAGAAGATCGTGGAGATCATGGAGTAGATAAAACGAGCCTTGTATGCCAGGAGCCACGGGGTTGTACCCCGTGGCTCTTTCTGCGATATCGTAGACTTCCAGGCAGTGTACACCTGAAACTCACTATTGCATCGGAAACTCTTTTGCAATCGCCAGCGCTTGCTCATCAAATCCAGTTGGTAATGGTTCAAAACCCTTGAGCTTGTAGAGCGTCAGAACACGAGCTCCTTCGGGCTTTTCGTTGGATTTGATCAGAGCTTCGCGGAACTTTTCCAGCTTGGTCTTATCAGCGCCCTTTTCGCTATACATCACCGTCGTTGGTGGAAAGTCGACAGACGTGTAGAGGGCTTTCAACTTTTTGAAGCGGCCGGGCTTGCGTTCACGAAAGACTTCCATCCCCGCTCCGGTGACGATGGCCCCGCGAGCTTTGCCGTCGAGCACTTCTTCGAGCGTTTCGTCGACGTTGCCGGATTTCACCAGCTTGAAAGCTTTCTCGTGAGGCTGGTTCAGTGCTTTGTTCAGACAGTATTGCGAGATGAACGGAATACGATCAGGTACTGCAACACTCGCTCCGAGAAGATCCTTAATCTCTCGCGCGGCATCATCCTGTTTCACAGCGAGGACTGTCCGGGTTGAACCAGGATCGATGCTGGCGATGAGGAGGGCCCTGGCATCGGTGGATGCAGCACGCATCCAACCATATTCCAAGCCCGTGAGGATAACGAGTTGAATGGTGCCTGCCTTGAACTCTTTTTCCATTTGCTGGTAGGACATCACATCGAATTGCGCTGGCGTACCCGTGTCTTTCTTGATGATTTCAGCGAAGGGCTTGATTTGTTCCACCACCTTGTCACGATCCTGCCCGGAGAAGACGCTATCGAGCAATGCTACTTTCACTTCATCCTCTGCAGCAAACAATGCAGTGACTGCGCTGGAGACTGCTCCAGCGGCCAGCAGGGTTCGAATCCATTCTCGGCGTGTAATAATCATCTGGTGTTCTCATGGAAAGTGAATGGAATGCTTGCTCTCCATCAGTTTACAAATTATACTCGATTGGTGCGATCATACTTACAGTTCAAATACTGTCTGTAGAAATACCTCAAGGATTGGTGCGTGGCTCAGCGACGAATTCGTGTTCGAGGTGTCGGCCCCCAGATTGAAGGAAAATACTGGGAGTCTGAATCGTTGCTGCGCATTGGTCGGTACGAGCATCTGGAAGTCGTGCTCAACGATGCTTCCATCAGCCGTCGACATGGAGAACTGGCCTCCAGCGAGCAAGGTTGGGTGGTTCGTGATCTTGGCAGCACCAACGGCACTTATCTCAACGGTGTGAAGGTTGGCCGCACGGATCGCAAGATCAAGGCGCGTGATGTTATCCAGTTCGGCAATCTGGTCATGGTGGTTGCCGTCTGCGAAGATGGCCCCGCAGAGCCTGAAGAACCACAAACGGGTGGCCTGCAGGTACAAGCCACAACCAATAATTCCTGGCATCGTGCACTCGAAAGTGTTGTCTTTCAACACACCAGCAGGCCACGCTCTGGCGATCGGCTCCTCACGCTCCTGCGTGCCAACCATCATCTGGTACATGCCAATTCTCTTGATGACCTCCTCCGTTCCGTACTCGACGATGCTGTCGCAGCCCTGGATGCGCAACGGGCTGCCATCGTTCTGTCTTCAGACGAGAGCAATGACCTCGTTCTCAGAGCTGTTGCTACCGGCGACAAGGAGTCTCGCGGTCGAGTTTATTTCAGTAAAAGCATTGCCCGTCGCTGTTTCGATAAGGCAGAATCAGTGCTCTGTCGGGATGTCAACCATTCCCCGGAACTCGCAGTCGCCAACAGTATTGCCGATGGCACGATGAGTTCGGTCATCTGTGCATTGTTGCGTTCCCCTCGTCGACAATTGGGCGTCTTGCACCTCGATCGTGGTCCACTGAAAGATCCCTTTACCCAGGAAGATCTGCAACTTGCCGATGCCCTGGCAGCAAGCGTGGCTGCCGCCATTGAAGTAGCCCAACTGGTGGAGCAGCAGCGAGAACTCTTTCTGCGAACAGTGACTGCACTGGCGCAATCAGTTGAAATGCGAGATGCATATACCGGCAATCATACCCAGCGAGTAACTGACTATTCGCTGATTATTGCAAATGAATTGAAGCTCAACCCTGAAGATGCTCGCTGGGTGCAGATTGGCACGCCTTTACATGACATAGGCAAGATTGGCATCGATGATGCCATCCTTCGAAAACGCACCAAGCTGACTGGCGATGAATATGAGATCATGAAATCGCATACCACCAAGGGGGCTGCGATTCTGATGGCAATTCCGGAACTTGCTCCTGCTATCCCCATCGTTCGCAGCCATCATGAACAGTGGGACGGCGGCGGTTATCCGGATGGTCTCAAGGGTGAACAGATCCCCCGCTTGGCCCGCATCGTTGCTGTCGCTGATGCGTTTGATGCCATGACCTCGGACCGTCCCTATCGCAGTGGCTTATCACTGCAACGTGCCTTTGATGAGATCAAGGATCTCGCTGGCAAGCAGTTTGATCCTGAAGTCGCTCTTGCCTTTCTGCGTCAGCGAGAAAAGGTGGAAGAAACCTATTCCCAGCGTGTCATTCAGGATGAAGGCATCTTGCAGCCGTCTATTTCCACTGGTGAAACACCGATTGAGTCGGATGCTGTTCCACAGACGGGCTACATCGACCCCTCCCTTTTACCGAAGTTGCAGAATCCCCTATAAAATAACAGATACCTCTTCCGCTGGTGGATTGGGTATTCTCTACATGAACCTGCCTGGTGCAGGTAATGACTTTGTTTGCAGGTGCCCATGAGTGGCGATCAAATTCGAGTACTCGTTGTCGATGACCAGGAAATGCATGCCCAAGCTGTGGCAGAAAGCCTGGCACGCATCGGCTACGATTGCACTATTGCCACCAGTGGTCAGGAAGGCTTGCAGAAGATTGAGAACGAAGATTTCGATGTCGTTATTACCGACCTTCGTATGGAAGGAGTTGATGGCCTGGCAGTATTGCGCAAGGCCAAGATGGAACTTCCCGATGCAGAAGTGGTGTTGGTCACCGGGCATGGCGATATCAAGACTGCCGTAGCCGCCATGCAGGGCGGGGCAGCGACATATCTGACGAAACCTGTTGATATCAATGAGCTTCGCGTGGTGGTTGACAAGTACACGCAACGACATCGGCTCTCGCAAACGAACAAGGAACTGCAACGCCAACTCGACGAACGGTTCGGCTTCGAAGGCATGATCGGCAGCAGCCCGCTCATGCATACCGTACTCGATAGGCTCAAGCAGTTGGCGCCTACCGATAGTCGAGTGTTGATCCAGGGCGAAACAGGTACGGGTAAGGAACTGGTAGCGAAGGCGCTACATTTCAACAGTCCACGCAAGAACAAACCCTTTGTTCCGCTCAACTGTACTGCACTTAACGAAAACCTCCTTGAAGATGAACTCTTTGGTCACGAAGCAGGAGCGTACACTGGCGCCGATCGCCAGCGGAAAGGCAAGTTCGAGTACGCCAATGGTGGCACACTCTTTCTGGATGAGTTGGGCGATATGCCCATTCCGCTGCAGCAAAAACTGCTGCGTGTTCTCGAAGATGGACAAGTCTATCGGGTGGGGGGCAACGAACCCATCAAGGTGAATGTCAGGGTCATCTCTGCGACCCACCGCGATCTCGAACAGGCGGTAGCCAAGGGCACTTTTCGGCAGGATCTCTACTATCGCTTGAAAGTAGTGACGATCAAGCTTCCACCACTGCGTGAGCGACGGGAAGACATTACCCTGCTGGCAACGCACTTCATGAAAGAGTTCGCCAGTCGCTATGGCCGTGATGTGAAGACCATCGCTGCGGAGGTAAGACGGATGTTCGCCAGCTACGAGTGGCCGGGCAACGTTCGGGAACTCCGCCACGTGATCGAAAGCATGGTGGCTGTCGATCGCGATGGAATTCTGGGTATTGATGATCTGCCGGAGAATGATGGTTTAGGCAAAGCCCAGGATGCAGTAGCTATTCCAATGGGAGAAAGTTCCCTGGTGGGCAAACCATTGGCTGAAGTCGAACGCTACTACATTCTGCAAGCACTGGAAATGGCTGCGGGCAACCGCGAGGAAGCTGCCCAGATGCTAGCCATTGGCGAACGGACGCTCTACCGCAAGATTAAAGAGTACGAAGACGCTGGGTATATGCCGAAGCGTCGGCCTGCAAGCTAACGAATAACAACTCAAAATCATGAATCGGCACAGACAGGAAAAACCTGCTGTGCCTTGTACGAGTTGAACCTACGCCTTGATGCTCGCCACCACCTGCTTGGAAGCTTCCGTGAGGCTGTCGCTGGCGATAATCTTTCTTCCGCTCTCAGCCAGCATCTTCTTGCCTTGTTCCACGTTGGTGCCTTCCAGACGCACAACAAGGGGCACCTGGAAGCCCACTTCATCATAAGCAGCCAGGATGGCGCCTGCGATAATGTCGCATTTCATGATGCCGCCGAAGATGTTAACAAGCACTGCTTTGACGTTGGGATCAGAGAGCAGAATACGGAAAGCTTCAGTGACTTGTTCCTTGTTGGCACCACCTCCAACGTCCAGGAAGTTGGCCGGTTCGCCGCCATGTAATTTGATGATGTCCATGGTGGCCATGGCGAGGCCCGCACCATTCACCAGGCAGCCAATATTGCCATTCATCTTTACAAAGCTGAGACCAGTCTGGCTGGCACGGTGCTCGAAGGGGTCTTCTTCGCTGATATCGCGATAGGCTTCGATGTTCGGATGACGGAAGAGTGCATTGTCGTCAAAGGTCATCTTGGCATCGAGCACTTGCACCTGGCCACCTTTGGTGACGATCAACGGATTGATTTCTGCCAAGCTGGCGTCTTCCTTCAGGAACACATCAACGAGGGCTGTTAAAGCCTTTTCAGCTTGCTCTACTTGGGTTCCCGCAAAGCCGAGGGCGAAAGCAATGCGACGGCTTTGGAATGGTTGTAAGCCACGGTCAGGATCGATAGTGGTCTTGAAGATCAGTTCGGGATGCTTCTCTGCCACTTCTTCGATATCAACGCCACCTTCTGCAGATGCCATCAGGATGGGCAGCCCCAAGCCTCGATCCAGAACGACAGCAACGTAAAGCTCGCGAGCGATGTCAGCAGCTTCCTGAACCAGAATGGTGCTGACTTTTTGGCCCTCGGCTGTCGTCTGTTTGGTAACGAGTGGGTACTTCAACATTACTTGGGCTACTTCCACAGCCTCAGCCTGGCTCTTGACCAGCTTTACGCCACCAAAGTCTTTTCCGCTGCCGGCAAACTTCCCTTTGCCTCGTCCGCCTGCATGAACCTGGCACTTGAGCACGGCCAAGCCGCCGCCTGCTGGTGCTACCTCGGTGTAGGCTTTGCCCACTTCCTGGGGTGTGCGGGCAACAATACCGCGAGGCACATTGGCACCCTTGGCTGCAAGCAGTTCCTTGGCCTGATATTCGTGAATCTTCATAAGGAGGCTTTCTCGGGGAAGAGCTTTCGCTGAAACAACCTTCACCTGTATTCAAGCAATTCTCTGACAATTGACCAGTCGATACCAGAAGCGATATACGGGCTTGCGAAATCGTTGTTCTTTCATGCTTTACGACAACGATTCCTAAGCTATGATTGAAAGAGGTTGGAGCCTTCTGCCCGCTCCGTATGAGGTTACTATGCCCCAGTGGATCTTTAATTCAATCAATCCAGGCCGGTTTCATCAGGTCTTCGGGAAAGCCACCGAAGCCGAAGAAATGGCTCTGGTGAAGGTCGTCGAGTTCGAAATGGGCGGTGCTCCCGACGACGAATTCGCCAAACTCTCCAGCCGATTAGCCAAGACGGGCATTACCTATCGAGGTGTATCCCCTCGCGATGCAGAAGCTATTGATACCGTGATGACCATTGCCCTGGGACCAGAAGGCCTCTGGACAGAACTGGAGATGGAACAGGAATCGGGCCAACCTCTCAATACCCGGGTGATTGATGAATTGATCAAACGCGCTGAATCGAACAAAGTGCAAGTGGATATGTTGCCAGCCTTAAAGAAAGGTAGGCGTTACGGTTCAGTGGATCTAGGTGCTTCCTGCAACTACGTGGTCTTTGACCGTAACGAGGTAGCCAAACTGGCCCAGGAAGTACGGACGCTTACAGAACTGAGCGCCCCTTGGAGTTCGCCTGCGGTCCAACAGGAGGTCACTGATGGCCTTCTGATGGTTTTTGAATATGTTGCACGGAAGAGAAAAGCCATTGCAGGTGTACTGAGTTAAGCTACTTCCAGCTTGCACAGGCTGCCTACGCTCTTCGCGAGGCAGCCTCTTTTTTTTTGATCGGAGTTACCATGGTTCGTTGGATGAGCGCTCTCGTGTTGGCCTTGGTGTGCGTCACGTTCACCTCTGCCTTCCAGGACAAAATTGATGCCGGCAAAATCGTTGGCAAGTGGGAACCTGATACCAAGGATGCACCTCCTGGTGCCAAGATTGTCATGGAGATGACCAAAGACAATAAGTTGACGGTTAATGCTGAATTCAATGGCCAAAAGTTGAACATGGAAGGTACCTACAAGTTGGAAGGTAACAAGCTCAATGTAAAGATGAAGATCCCCAGTGGTGAAGAGAAAAGTACGACCCTGACCATTGTCAAATTGAATGATGAGGAACTGATCACCAAAGAAGGCGACAAGAAGGAAGAGAAACTCAAGCGTATCAAGTAATCAACAGACAACTGACAACGCATTCAGGCAACTTGTCGCATTGGCAAGTTGCTTTGCTGTTGGTGCCTGACAATTCCCCAAGGCTCCTATACTGATCTCATGCGAACGTGGTTCCACAACGTCTGGCAGACTATTCTCTCTGTACTCGCGGGTATGCGGGTGACTATGCGTACCATCGTGCGAACCTATCGCACGGAGCCATTCACCAAACAGTACGAATATCCGGAGAAGCCAGTCGCTGTAGCGCCTCGCTATCGCGGGTTTCACCGCTTCGATCTCACCACGTGCATCGCCTGCGATAAATGTGTGCGTGCCTGCCCGGTCGATTGCATTTACATCGAAAAGGAAAAGAACCCGCTCGGAAAAGGGTTCCGCATCAATGGCTTCAAAATCGATTACGGCAAGTGCATTTTCTGTGCACTCTGTGTGGACCCCTGCCCGGTGGAATGCCTGTACATGGGAAGCAATCACGATATTTCCTGTTATTCACGTGATGGCTTGATTGTTGATTTTGCCAAGCTACCCTTGGAAACAGCATGGGGGCAATCTGCACTGAGCCCGTCGGCGATTGCTGCCTCGAAGGTGGAAACCAAGCCCGTTTGGGTCAAGCCTGCCGAACCGCCAAAACCGGCATTATCCCCCACGCCAACCACATGACTCTCTTCTAGAATGCGGAAATCAGTTTCCTTCTGGCCCTGTAACGATTATCGATAGAGACGTTACCATTTACCAACCAAGTGATGCATCATGCCTGATCGAATTCCTCCCGCTGGCCGACGCTTCTTCACTCTGGAGGAAGCGAACAAGATGTTGCCGCTCATCCGGCATATCGTGGAGGATATCAGCATCACAGCCAAGCGTTATGAACGGATTCAGACCAAGCTCGAATTAACGAACGATTTGGCACCGTCTGCGGATGAACGTCGCTTGCTCGAGGCAGAAGTCTCTGACTACGCTGATCGCCTGGAAGACTGTCTACAGGAACTGCGAACGCTGGGAGTCGAGTTCAAGGGCTGGGAAGGGCTGGTGGATTTTCCCGGCTGGGTGGATGGTCGCGAGATCGAATACTGCTGGAAGAATGGGGAAGCGACAATCGACCATTGGCACGAACTGTATGCAGGTTTCAGTAACCGCAAACCGCTGCCAGTAACAGCCGCAGTGACCCCTGAGGTAATCCTGGGTGATTCGCTGACGGAAGAGTACCTACCGGATGACGTGAGCAAGGTTACAAACAAGAAGAAAAGCAAAAGCCGAGCACGCGTTCTCAAACGTGGGGACGAAATATTGTAATTGACCATGGACAGGGTTGATGATTGTTCTTGTGACGATGGAAGATCTTGTGAGATGGTGAAGGGACTGCAAAGGAAGCTATGCCCACATTAGTTGCTTACCTGCTGGTCTTCCTCGTAGTTGGTGTCGGTTTCGTCTTCATTAACCTGTTGATGGGGTCGCTACTACGTCCTCAGGTTAAAAATGCTGAAAAGGATATCCCCTATGAGTGTGGTGAAGAACCGATCGGTACCGCATGGGTACAGTTCGATCTGCGGTTCTATGTAGTCGCGTTACTCTTCGTGATCTTTGATGTCGAACTCGTCTTCTTCTTTCCCTGGGCTGCACTTTTCGGCAAACTCAATGCCGTCAGCGTACCCACGGAACAAGCAGACAGGTATGCTCCATTGGTACAAAGCCTGGTGCCTCAAGCGGCAGAGGGAAGTGTGATCGATCCCAGTAACGCAGTCTCAACAGCCTGGCTCATCTTCGCTGAGATGGTAATCTTTCTGGCCATCTTGCTGTTGGGGTACGCATACCTCTGGCGTCGAGGCGATTTGAACTGGGTGCGGGCCAGTTCCGTAAAGCAAGCTAGACAAAAGACGGCACTTCCACTGGTAACCATTTAACGATGCTGGCAGTCGTCTAAACAAGGGAGTTGAACTCGGCTTTTTCTTTTTTATCATAATGAAGAATAAAAGAATAACTATTCTTGAATTAATGGGCCGATGAAGTAGAATAAACTCAGACTTCTCGAGTAATGTCATGGTTTCCTACAACAAAACCACCCAGTACGCTATTGCAGCGGCAAGCCGTTTGGCAGAAGTCTATGATGAGCAGTTGAGACTCAGTTCCATCGATATTGCCAAGTCACGTGAGTTGCCACAACCTGTTGTCGCCAAGGTGCTCACTATTCTTTCGCAAGCGGGTCTGGTCTCCGGTTCGCCTGGCCCCGGTGGTGGTTATTCGCTGGCAAAACCCCCTTCAGGCATACGCCTGATCGATATCGCTGACTGTTTCGAACGGAACGAAAAAGAACTTACCTGCCCATTTGGTCCGAACTACTGCGGTACGGGAAATCCCTGTCCTCTGCATCATCAACTCATCGCATTGATGAACCAGTATCAGCAGTTCCTTGAACAAAACACACTGGCTGTCTTCACCAAGGACTCCAAAAAGAAACGACAATTCATCTCCAAGGTGGCAACATGAAACGTGCCATTCCACTTTTGCTGATGGCAGTACTGGGCGTGACGCTGCTGGCCAACGACATCGAGCGTGAACCTATCGAGTACTCGAAGTCTGCACCCAACAACAGCATTACGACACTCCAGGCACGCATCAATGCAGGAACCAGTCAACTCGAATTTCAAAACGACGATGGCTACCTCCGCAGTCTGCTGCGCGAACTCAAGGTGCCCCTTTCTTCGCAGGTGCTGGTGTTCTCCAAAACCAGCTTGCAGCGCAACCGCATCAGTCCGAAAACACCAAGGGCTATCTACTTTAACGACGATGTGTATCTGGGCTACTGTCTGCATGGCACCGTGATGGAAATTTCTGTAGCCGATCCAAAACTGGGTACGGTCTTTTACACGATCGATCAGGAAGAGCAAAAGAAGCCAGTGATACAGCGACAGACTGACAGTTGTCTGGTCTGTCATGCATCCTCGTACAACCATGGATTGCCGGGACACCTGGTGCGTTCGGTCTATCCGGATCGCAATGGTGAGCCACTGCTGGCTTCAGGTTCCTATCGTACTGATCAAACTAGCCCATTCACCGAACGCTGGGGTGGCTGGTACGTCACTGGAAAGCATGGCAAGCAAACCCACATGGGCAACCAGTGCTACAGCAAACGCAATGAAGAACCCGCTGACGACAAACTGCCAAGTCAGAACGTGGAAGATTTGTCCCAGCATTTTACTGTGGGGTTGTATCCATCACCCCATAGTGATCTGGTAGCGCTCATGGTGCTCGAACATCAATCGATCATGCACAACCGTATCACCCGCGCTCAGCTTGAAACGAGGATGGCACTGCATTATCAGGATGATCTGAACAAATCGCTGAACGAGAAACCTGGCACGGTCTTCGATTCGACCAATCGTCGGCTCGATAATTTGGCAGAAGAATTACTGAAATACATGTTAATGTCAGAAGAAGCCAAATTGACGGAGCCTGTGACAGGCAGTTCGACGTTTGCAGAAGAGTTCAGTCAGCGGGGGCCGTTTGATAAGCAAGGGCGATCATTGCGTCAGTTGGATTTGAATACGAAGCTCTTTAAATACCCATGCAGTTACCTGATCTACACCGAATCGTTCGATGCGTTGCCGAACGCCATCCGGGATCGCATATATGCCAGGTTGTTAAAGATTCTCGAAGGCAAAGACTCTCATCCTGCATTCAAGCATTTGACTGCAGATGATCGGCAGGCCGTCAAAGAGATATTGCTGGAGACAAAGCCCAACCTGCCAGCTAACTGGCGACAGAAGCAGTAGGCAGCGACCGCATCAACATCTTGCTGGGTTGCAGCCGTTGCAAGGTGGCATCCACTGTACCGATTCCCAGAAAGAGATTGCCTACCCAAAGAGAAACCACCTGCGACGGCAGTGTCGTTTCCCGTTGAGCCTGGCCACACAAGAGCTTGCGGGCAATATCTTCTGACACTTCGTACTTGTGTAAATGGGTGACAGCGGTCGAGAGTGGTAGCAGTGCCGCCTGGGCCTGCTCGACTGTAGCATTCCAATCTACCGCTTGTTCACAGGTCACGCAACCAATGCGGGTGCGACGTAGCGTTTGTACGTAGCCTCCACAGCCGAGAGCAGTTCCCAGATCACGGGCGATGCTGCGGATGTAGGTGCCCTTGCTGCATCGAATTGTCGCCACCACATCAGGGTAACGGTATTCCTGCAGGATCAATTCATAAACGGTGACGTTGCGGGCCTGCAAGACCACTACTTCGCCACGCCGGGCTTTGGTATGAGCCCGTTCACCTTGAATCTTGGCTGCACTGTAGGCCGGGGGCGTTTGTACTATCGGGCCGGTGAACGTCTTGAGAGTTGCTTCCAGCTTAGCCAAGCTCGGACGTTCGGCATCAACGGTATGGGTGATCTCGCCATCAGCATCATCGGTCGTGCTCGTACCACCCAGACGGATGGTTGTCTCGTAGACCTTCTCTTGATCCTGCACATATTCGATGAGCCTGGTGGCAACCGGTCCTACTCCAAGGATCAGCACGCCCGTAGCAGCAGGGTCAAGCGTGCCTGCATGGCCTAACTTTTCGCGAGGGAACCACTGCTGGGCATGATCGACTGCATCACGGCTGGTGATGCCTGCTGGCTTGTCCAGTACCAGAAATCCCGATGTCATCATGCACTTCCTGCTGCTGCGGTCACTTGGAAGAAGAGATCTGGCATCTTACGACGAGTGATGCTTTGTGCGACCTCAGCCTTCAGTGATTTGATGTGATCAAGCAGTTTCTGCTGCACGCGGGTGAGGTCCCCCGGCTTCGTCACCGGGTATTGCACTCGCACCATCAACGTGCTTGGCCCGGCGAGGGGCAGTACTTCGAGAACTGTTAAATCTCGTAGATCATCGTCGGATTGATCCATGAAGACCAGGTGGAGGGTCTCTTCCACCTGTTTACATAACTGAAGTGTGTGGCGATCTGGTTTCATCCTACCTATGATAGGTGAAACGACCTGCAGGTTCAGTCAGCAAGGCAATCAATCATGAGCCAGCTTTGGGAACGTAAGCCTATCGCAGATGCAAGCCTTTCGGTGGTGGTGCTGGCCAATAGTGCCAGTACGGAAGCCGTGCAGACGTGCCTTGCTGAGTTGAATAAGGTGCTGACGGCACGCAAGTCAGCCTTTGAGGTGATCATACCTGTTATTGCATCCAAGGAAGCCAGCCTGCAACCAGCGATGAACGGCATCAGCCATGCACGGTTCGTTGTGGATGAATCGGTGAGTGCAGGTATTGGTGCAGCACTCAAGGTGGGTATCGCTGCCACGCAGTATCCCTTGTTGCTGACCTTGCCTGTAGGCTACTCACCCAAGTACTTGAGCAACTTTCTGAAAGAGATTGACCTCGTTGATATCGTCGCTGGTGTTCGCGAGTCTAAGGTCAAAGGCTGGCAGCGTCGACAATTCTTTTCGAAAGCATACCAGCTCTTTGGTCTCTGGCTGCAAGACCCTGAATGTGGCATGAAACTGTATCGCCGCGAGGTCTTCGATCGTCTTCCTATCCAATCGCGTGGCAGCTTCGTCCAGATCGAGATCCTGGCCAAGGCGAACTTCCAGAGCAGAATCCTCACGGAAGTAGTGATCGAAGGCCCAGTCACCGAGCCAGAGAAAGTTGGGGCGGATTTCTGGAAGGTGCTCAACAATCCCAACTTTGGCCCTCCACCGGAGAAGATAGTGGAGGAAACAGTGAAGCCGATGTTCACGAAGAACCTGCCGAGTGCTCCAGTGACACCGGATCCGGAATTGACGAAGTAGCAGGTTCCAAGGTTTACGATTGCTTACGCCTATGGAAACCCCAATACACTAGCGCGCCCAACACAATAAACCCCAGTGCCACCGCCGATTGCAGCCGCTCTCCTTCGATGGTCTTCACCAGCACATAGAGCATGGCTAGCACGTGGATTGCAGGTGCCCAGGGGTAACCCCAGCAGTGGAACGGACGAGGCAGGGTGGGTTCCAGATAACGCATCCGAAAGACGGCAGAGACGGCAAGTGTTTCGAAGATGACTGCTCCGAAGACTACGTAGTCAGTCAGCGTATCGAACGGATTCTTGTCAAAATTCCAGTAGTAGCGACGTGCCAGTTCGGCGCCGATGATGAGTAAGATCGTCCAAAGACTTTGCAGCAGCAGTGAAACGAGTGGTGTGGTTTCCTTGCCTGAAGTGCCGCTCATCCAACGGGGAAATAAGCCATCCCGTGCCAGGGCAAAGTAGCCGCGCGGGCCGACAAGCATACTGGCATTCATCGCCCCGAGGGCCGAGATGGCGATGGCGAGGGAGAAGAGTCTGCCACCCCAGACGCTGAACTCTACACCGAACGGAAGCAAGAGTCTTTCGACAAAGACCGCAGCAACAATCTGCCCTTGTGGCAGTGTAGCCATCTCAGTGGGAGTGAGGACCAGAGCGTAGGCAATGTTGGCTGACACGTAGAGGCCAGCGATGATGGCGACGCCGATACCAAAGGCCCGGGGCAAGTTCTTCTCCGGCTCCTTGATGTCTTCCGCCACTGCCCCCAGGTCGGCCCAGCCTTTGTAGGCCCAGAGGATGGCCAGCATCGCAGCAGCAAACCCAGTGATGCGGGGCGGAGCATCGACGGTCGTTTCCTTCAGGAGTCGAAAGTCGGCTGCACCCAGCACAAAGGGCAAAGCTACGATGATGAGCAGCGTACCGATCTTGAGCCAGGTAGTAATGTTCTGCACCCCGCTGCCCCAACTCAGGCCCACGCCGTTGATGGCTGTCAGCAGGATGACCACCAGCATCGAACCCATCAGGATCGTGAAGGCATCGACCTGCCAGTGCAGGAACCCACCCAGGATGGCTTCGGTGGAGAGCCAGGCGAGAGCTGCGATGGACCCCGTCCGCATCACCCAGAATTCGATCCAACCCCACAGGAATGCCGCCAGCGACCCGTAGCCTCGCTTGAGGTAGACGTAGTTGCCTCCAGCCTGGGGGAAGAGAGCAGAGAGTTCAGCGAGAGCCATCGTGCCAAAGAAAGCAATGACACCACAAGCGATCCAAGCCAGGATCGACCAGTCAAAGCTGCCTAGCTGCTGAGCAACAACGTTAGGCTTCTTGAAAACCCCCGTACCAATAGTGCCACCCACCACCAAAGAGATGGCAGTAGTCAGCGACATGACACGAGGCAGGATGTTGGACGGTGACGAAGTTTGCATCGTCAGAGTGTGCGGGTAGCGAGGGTGTACGTCAACAAGAAAGTACGGTTCCCGGCTCTGGTTCCTCTCTCCCCTCAAGGGATATGGGGTTGCAATTGTGAGCGTTTGGCCAAGTGCTTGGAAGAATCATAATTCTTGGCGTGCCACGGAGGTGACTGTACCCAGTCTTCACCGTGTTGGATAATCGACTACCTCAAGTCTTTAACGGAAACAATGGAGGGATCGAAGTGAATGCAAAATCACAGCGTAAAAGAGAAAGGGACCTTCATCCCCATGCACTCATTTTCTGCAACCTATCGAGCAACTGACTGCTAATACTTCTTCACCCCATCCCCAAAGCCTGTTGGCTTCAGCTTCCTCGCGATAGTCACATTCCACTGTGCCACCATCAGGCCGTGTTGTTTGGCGGTGATGAGTTTGGTGGGTTCCAGTGATTCAAAGGCTGCCCGTATCTGGGGGGTGATGTCGCCCACGATGATGGCATCGCGACCGATGAATTGTTCGGGGTTGGCGAGGGGGTTGGGTAGCCAGAAGTCGTACTGGCTGTGGCGGCTGCCTGCGACGGGACCCAGGCAGTAGACTGTGGGTTGGTCTTTCAGGTGGAAGGCCAGTGCCCCGGTGTTGCTCCAGGTGGAGCCGAAGAGTATGGGGGATTGTGGTTCAGCACTGCGAAGCTTGTCCACTTCTGCAGCCAGGGTGTGCCAGCCTTTGAGACGACAAGTGGGATCCCAGCGGCGCGGAGTCACATCGGGGATGAACTTGGCTGTCAGCGGATAGACCACATCGGTGCCATGCATGAAGAGGGAGAAGATGCCTCCGGCGATGAGGAAGCCGATGGCAGTGCGTCGCCAGATAAGGAGGTGCCAGCGTTCCCAGAGCATCCAGCCGGCAAGGATGAGGCCGGTGATGTAAGCCGTCACCGGCCAGTTCGGTTCGATGCGTACCTTGAAGCTGAAGACCATGCAGATCAACATCATGGGTAGTGCAAGGCATACCAGAAACAGTTGCTGCGGCAGGATGTTCCGTTGCAGGTAGCTCTTCACTACCTGATAGCAGCCGATGGTCATGAGCAGGAACCAGAAGCCTAGCATCAGGCCAGCCTGGGTGCCGATGAATTCGAGAGGCCCGAGCCAGCGCAGGCCAGTCGATTGTCCCGTGGCCTGGGTGCCAACATGCAGGAACGTCACCCAGTTGTGTTGGGCGTTCCACAAGAGAATGGGGCCACCACCGAGGATGGCACCGGTGAGTGCCATCACCCAGAAACCCGGCTGTTTGAGTATGGAGCGATGTTCGGGACTGAGCAGCAGGAAGAGCCCGAGCGATGGAACAAAGAGTGCCATGTTGTGCTTGGCCAAGACGCCGATAGCGACGACGATTCCCATGGCTATCCAGAGGCCGAGCGACTTCTTTGGTGTTGGGAACAAGGCGATGTGAGCGAGCAGTACTGCCCATGTCCAGGCACAGGTGTACGGGGCATCGATGGTCATCATCAGCCCGCCAACATTCAGCAGAGGCAGGGTGTGAGCAGCCAGCAACGAGAAGAAGGCCACTCTTGCATCACGGAAGATACGGAAGATCAGTAAGTAGATACCCAGCATCGTCAGAGCGTTGCAGAGCACTGCGGGCAATCTCACCGCAGGCATCACATCAGCACCCCACAGATAGCAGGATGCCCGGATGAGCCAGGCGACCAGCGGGCCTTTGCTGTAGTAACACCAGTCGAGATGGCGGGACCAGTCCCAGTAATGGGCTTCATCGCTGGCGAGACTGATTTCGGTTTGACTGGTCAGATAGAGCAAACGCAATGCAGCCATCGCCACCAGCACCACGATGGCAGCAGTGTGATACATCCAAGGCGACAATGCAGGTAAAACAGCAATGGCACGATGTTGTGCCAGCGATGATGATACCTTCGGCGAAAAACCTATCGACATGCAAAGCGTCCTTGCTTTGTTGGAGTGTGACTTGCTATTGTGCCAAGTCACGTATCAGCTTGGCCAGTGCTTCTCTGGTCAACGTGAATCCCGTTTCCTTGCGGCCTGTCTTGACCATGGAACCCTGGTAGCGGTTCAGTGTAGTAACACCCGTCCTTTGCAGCAGCAGTTCATAATAGATGCGGCTGGATTCTTGGGCTGCAGGAGTGTCGCTGCGAAGCAGTGCTTCGCCTCGTGCCTCATCGATCTCGATGGCGGCCAGCTTTTCCATCAGACCGGTGACGCGATTGGCGAGCAGAGTAGCCCGGTCACGCAGGTTCTCTTTCGGAGCCTGCTCGGGCGAAACACGAAGCATCGTTAGTTCCACCGAGAGCTTATCCATCTGCTGCACATCCATTTCAATGGTGGCAGAGACGCTGGCATCGCGAAGAAGCAGCCGCTGCGGGAACGCACCGCTGGCTTTGAGTTCGTTTAGTGTCGTGAGCAGGTTAGTGTGGGACATCGAGTTCTCCTACTCCCTTGGAACTGTGCTCTTTGCCATCGTAACTGAGAATGGTTTCCTTGTCATCCACCATCGTCTGCAAATGCACCGGCCTCGACCAGATCGCATGCAGGTTCGCTAAGGTATCATTCGCATGACTGAGCTTCAGGTCAACCCCTTCATGCCGGTGGAGCAGCAATAACTCCCCACGGTTCTTATAGTTAGCATCGACTACCGTTATCCACGGCTTGCCGAAATTTGTCAAGTTCGCCAGCAGTCGTTGCTTGACCTTCAGGAATTCTCGCGATTCCACAACATATTG
>CAYPJB010000006.1:21071-27070 GCA_964410845.1 uncultured Bacteroidales bacterium
GGCCTTCTGGGTCATGATGGTGCTGTGCCAATACGAGGCCCAACCTTCGTTCATGATCTTTGTCATTCCCTGCGGGGCGAAGTAGTAAGCTTCATCTCGCACGATGCTGAGGATGTCTCGTTGCCAGGGTTTCAGAGGAGCGTGTTCGATGAGGAAGAGGAGGACATCCTTCTCAGGCCGTTCCGGGTAGCGGTGCTCGGCTTGTTCCAGTTTCTTGCGGTTCTCGTCCTCTTCTGCTTTCAGCTTGGCTGCAGGGTTCATGAACTCATGCATGTATTCCTTGCTTTGGAAGCGGGTTGCCCGGGGAGACGTTTCCTGTTCTTCTGGTGAGAAGTCATAGCGAGCACTGGATGGGCGACGCTTGAAGGCAGTGGAATGGACATCAATCAGATCATCAATCGACATGCAACGGTCGAGAAAGCTCTCCACGGCATCCTGCCCATATTTCTCAGCATGTTGACGGATACGGGAGCCGTGGTTGGCCATCTCGTCCATCATCTTCCGGCTGGTGTGGGCGAAGTAGGCATTGTTCTTGAAGAAGTCGCAGTGGCCATAGACGTGAGCCATCACGAGCTTCTGATCGACCGTGTGATTGCACCGCATCAGGTAGGCGTAGCAGGGGTCGTTGTTGATCACCATCTCGTAGATCTTCGACAGGCCATACTCGTAGCTCTTCTTGAGCTCTTCGTACTGCATGCCAAACGACCAGTGGGGGTAGCGAGTGGGGAAGCCACCGTAGGCGGCCACTTCGTTCAGGTCGTCAGCGTCAAGCACTTCGAAAATGGTCTCGTAGAAGTCGAGACCGTAGTCACGGGCATAGCCTTCGATCTCGATCTGCAGATTCCGCAGTTCGGGAGTCAGGCGAGTATCATAAGTGGTGCCGAGAAGACTCATTCGCGCATCCTTGGGCTGGTTAGTGCATTGTACGCTGAGTCAATCGCTGTCATACCAACCTGACGTGCGAGCGAGGGACGTTTAGCGGTGGCGAGGCATCCCTCGCTCGCGCGTCGGGCTGGTATCGTTCTGCGTCAAGGATACCTTCAACAGCGGGGGCGAAGCAACGGCAATACCGCTACTCCCTCCACAACCGACGATATAACATCAGCGCACCAAGGGCCCAGCTTAAACCGAGTAGCCATCCGGCTAGCACATCACTGGGATGATGTACCCCCAGGTAGATGCGGGTGTAGCCGATGATGAAGGCCAGAAGGCCGGCAAGGATGAAAGCGAACCAGGTGACCTTCCTGCTGGTACTGCGGCTGCCATACACTCCAGCCAGGGTGAAGAAGACCACCGTTGACATCATTGCGTGGCCACTTGGCAGGCTGAGCGATTTCTCCAACATCATGTGAGGCACTACGGTCGGGCGTTCACGCTGGTAAATCAGTTTCAGCCCTTCCATGGTGAACCAGCCGAGCAGAATGGAAATGGCAATGAAGAGACCGGTCTTCCATTCTTTTCGCAACAGATGGTAGAGCAGTACACAAACGGTGAGTGAAGTGAGCACAGTGCCACTGCCGAGTGACGTTACATCACGAATGACGCTCTGAAGCTTGGGTGAACCGAGCGGCTGATACTCCGGTCCAGCAGAGCGGGTGAGTCGCAGCAGGTACGTGTCCACTTCGTAGGTCGAGCCAGTGGCGATCAGGTAGGACAGCACCATCACGGCGAGCAGGCAGATGCACAAGGTAAGGAAGAGCTTGGAAGGCATGGGCAAACCAGGACACATGATACTGTTTCACTATCGCAGGTTGCCGGCAGCGTTGCAAGGAAACTGTATTATCGCGGTCAATGTCGGTAGCATGGCACTGTATGATTTCTGGACATTAACAAAAAGAACCAGGCAATATGCCTGGTTCTCAATGGTGTCGAAGACTTGCTTAGAGAGTCGTGTTGGCTAGCTTGCGGTTGCGGCGATATCGATTGAATTGAAAACCGGCAGCACCTGCGACAACCGAGCCGAGGAGGAAAACTGTTGCTGGTTCGGGGACAGCAGCGGTAGCGCTAAAGCCTTCGATGGACCAGTGCATGTTCTCTCGTGGAACATCGTGTTCAAAATAGATGCCAACGCCAGTGATATCAGTGAATTTGTGGGTGCCAAACGTAGCAGCAACCTGATCGAAATTGGTGTTCAATCCGGATGGAGTATAAGGAGCCCAGCTTCCATCGCTGGACCCATCGACGAATGGATTATAAGTGTATGTGCCGGCGGTTGGTGCAAAAACGACTTGAGACAAGTACATGGTACCGCCATCCATTACCAGCCAACGTGCCTGAGCATCGCTCATGGGGCCAGTAGAAGCATTGTTGATGACCGTTCGTAGCTGAGAGCTGGGATCGAAGATTACTGTAGCTGTGGAAGTGAGAAAATCAGGCTTCTGCCAGACCAGAGCCACACTCATGGTGTGTTGATCCACTCCAGAATTGACCGTGAAGTCAATCATGTCGGCTGAACCCTGGTTTTGAATTCGAAAATCCTGCCAGCCCAGGCTTGTGCCGCTTACCAGTGTTGTCGCACCGCCACCATAAAAAGTAGCACTCGTGCCGCTGTAACCTGCAGTGGGGCTAAGGACAGTAGACAGGCTGAAGTTAGTGCCGCGCGTATTACCAGAGGTATTGGCATTCTTGTTATTGAGGTCTGTAGATGCAGTTACATACTGCCCACCCCAGTTCACCAGGTAGCTTTGTGCATAGGAGGCGGTGCAGGTTGCCAGTGCAACCAAACTACTGAGTGCGAAACGAGCTTTAGTCATGGTGCAGGTTCCGGATGCTGCTGATTGGTAGGAATTACAAGCAGTCTAACGATACATGTTGACCATGATATCCAGAATACACGTGGTCGCAAGGGGAAAAAAAAATGATTCAGTGCCAACTTTGTGAAACTAAACGGTGATGTTCGTCAGACTGTTAAATCAGAATTTCTTTGATCACCCTGCCATGCACATCCGTCAGTCGAAACGGTCTTCCAGCATAATGGAAAGTCAGTTTCTCATGATCCAATCCTAGCAGGTGAAGAATGGTGGCATGCAGGTCATGCATGTGAACTTTATCAGTGATTGCATGATGGCCGAAGTCGTCGGTGGCACCATAGGCAAAGCCGGGTTTGACGCCTGCGCCTGCGAGCCAGACCGTGAAGCCGCCGGGGTTATGATCGCGGCCAGAACCGTTCTTCTCGGCATAGGGTGTTCGGCCGAACTCGCCACCCCACCAGATGAGCGTATCTTCGAGCAATCCACGACGCTTCAGATCGGTCAGTAGCGCTGCTATGGGTTGATCGACGCTCTTCGCATGATCCGCATGCTTGGCCAGGTTGCTGTGCTGATCCCATTTAGGGTTGGCGCTGGCGTCGCCGTGAGTAACTTGGATAAACCGGACGCCTGCTTCACAAAGCCTGCGAGCCATCAGGCACTGTCTACCGAAATCATCGGTCTCTTTCTGACCAATGCCATAGAGAGCGAGTGTTTCTGGTTTCTCTCTGCTGAGATCGAGCACATCAGGTGCCAGCTGCTGCATCCGCCAGGCCAGTTCATATGACTGAGCCACCGCTTCCAGTTCTTTGTCGCCGGGCCGCTGGGCCATTTGCTCAGCGTTCAGCTTGCCGAGCAGGTCGAGGAATTGTTCCTGCTCGCCCACGCTATACCTGCTGTTCTTCAGATGGCGAATGATCATCTTGTCCGTTGGGCCACCTGCGGTTCCGAGAGCGGTTCCCTGGTAAACGGAAGGCAGGAAGGCATTACCAAAGTTTCGATTCCCACCATTGCCGGGCGAAGGGGCGATGGTCACGAAGCCCGGGAGATTGGCGTTTTCGGTGCCCAGACCGTAGGTAATCCAGGAACCCATTGATGGGCGTACGGTATTGGTGGAGCCAGTGTGCAGGAAAAGCGTAGCTGGGCCGTGTGCGACGCCTTCGGTATGCAGGCTGTGAAGAAAGCATAGATCATCGACATGCGTGGCCACGTGAGGGAACAGCGAAGAGACCCAGCGACCGGACTGGCCATACTGGGTGAACTTCCACATGTTCTTCATGATGCGCTGGGAAGATTGCCTCTGACCGGTGTTGGCGATGGTGCGGGCATCATCGAAAGGCATCTGCTGGCCATCACGCTGGGCCAACATGGGCTTGTAGTCAAAAGTATCTACCTGGCTCGGTCCACCTTGCATGAAGAGGAAGATGATCCGCTTGGCTTTGGGAGCATGGTGGGGCACTTTGGGAGCGAGCGGGTCTTCTCTACTCTGGGTTGAGAGGCAAGAGTTCAGGGAGTTGGCGTAAGAGTTCGAAGCTTGGGCTAGTCCTGCAAGGGCGAGATACCCAAACCCGCAGCCTGCCGTCTTGAGTGCCTGTCGTCTGCTGAAGAACATGACTACTCCACGTAACGGAATTCGAGGGAACAGACGAGAGCATGAATGATTTTGGCCCAAGTTTTGCCACTATTTCCTTGCAGGTCGAGTGTCCGCTTCAATAGAGCAGCTTCTTTTGTCGATGGAAGTCGACCCAGCGTGAGTCGGTAGGCATGATCAATCTGTTTCGTCTCATCGCGGGGAACTGCCTGGAGCAAGCGTTCTGCAGCGAGCTTGGTCAGACGATGCACCTGGGGATGATTCATCAGGTAAAGGGCCTGGGGAGCAACGGTGCTGACGTTCCGTTGGCCGACGACAGTACTCGGATCAGCCCGGTCAAATGCTTCGATCAGCTCCTCAGGACTATTGCGAAACGCAGGAAGATAAACGCTGCGACAATTCCATTGGTGCTGATAAGCGTAGTCGGAACTGAGTGTAGCCAGGGAATCATATTGAGGCGGGGTTAGTTCAAGGGTACCGCTGATCGTGAGCAATCGATCACGAAGTGCTTCTGCCTCCAGGCGTCGCCGCTGGTGGTGTGTGTACAGCAGATCTGTTCCGGGGCTTGTTGTCCCATGGCTTTTGGAGGATAACTGATAGGCATGCGACAGAACGATGCGGCGAATTAGTCGTTTGATGGACCAGCCATCATTCATGAACTCAAGAGCCAGGGCATCAAGCAGTTCAGGATGCGTCGGCTTCTCACCTGTGGTGCCAAAGTTATCGGGCGTTCGACAGAGTCCCTGGCCGAAAAGCCAGAGCCAGACACGGTTGACAATTACTCTGGCGGTCAACGGGTTCTTTCTGCTGGTGATCCACTCCGCCAGTTCACGTCTACCACTTTCTGTGGAACTGAACTGAAGCTTGTACTGGAAAGCTGCTGCTTGCAGGAAGCCACGAGGGATAACCTCACCTTGATTCGAGACTAAACCTCGAATGTGTACTTTGCAATCGGAGCAAGTCTTCAGTTCGGAGACACCCAAGCGAGTGGGGCGTTTGCTTAACTGTTGTTGCAGCAGTTTCTGCTGAGCTTCCATTATTTTGAGCTCAGGATCGATCTTCGTGGTTTTCGATTCTACCGTTGGCTTGGCAGCAGCATTGACAGGAAGAAACTGAACCGCATCAGCTATCACATGCCCGGTGGTGCCTTCGTTGGCCACGATAACGAAAGATTGACCCGCTTTTTCGAAACGGTGGATGCCTAGCGAAACGAACCCACCTTCGAGTGTGGGTGTTTCCTGCTGGTTGACCTTTTTCTCGACCTCGCCATCTGCACCGAAGATGGTGACCGGGACTGCCTTGCTGCGATTTCGGTCGGGTGTATACGATAGTCTCACTTCATATTTGCCATCGTGAGGCAACTCTGGCGTGAAGGTGACAGTCTTGTTGCCCTTATCGGTATTGTCGTCGTGCAGGTAGCCCGCATCGATGTAGGGCTTCACACTGGTAGAGACTTTCCAACTGCCTACTACTTTGGCTTTACTGTCATCGATGATAATACCTGGAAGATCACTGCTCTTGAATGCTGCAGCGGTCAATGTTCTCGTCCCTTTTAACTTCTTGATCCTGGTTTCCACATCCCGAAGTTGTTTCTCAAGTTGGGTGTATTTATTCTCATCGGCTGGCTCTTGTGCCATGGGTAGTTCAAGCCATTTCGAGAC
>CAYPJB010000007.1:0-18771 GCA_964410845.1 uncultured Bacteroidales bacterium
AGCAAGCACTTCGATACCACTCCTGCTGATGCTGAGCAGAAGGACTGCATCCTGTTGCACTGGATCGCCAGCCCACTCGGGCCGCTGGTAGCGGGAGCCAACAGTGATGGCATCGTGCTGCTCGAATTCACGGATCGCCGGATGATGGAGACTCAGATCAAAACCCTGCGTCGGCTCTTTGGTGTGCCGTTGCTACCCGGCTCCAATACGCACCTGGTACAGTTGGAACGCGAACTGAAAGACTACTTTACAGGTAGGCTCAAACGGTTTACGGTGAAGCTCAGCTACCCGGGTACACCGTTCCAGCAGAATGTCTGGAAGCATCTGCTGAAGATACCGTACGGGCAAACGCAGTCGTATCAGCAACTTGCCACCGCAGTGGGAACTCCGGGAGCGGTTCGTGCAGTGGGAACAGCCAATGGCAAGAACCGCATTGCCATTATCATCCCGTGCCATCGGGTGGTAAACAAGAACGGCAAGCTCGGAGGCTACGGTGGCGGACTGAGGCGAAAGGAATTCCTCTTGCAGCTCGAAGGCGCTTCGCTAGACTCACTCTATGAAGCAAAGTAATATCCAAGTCTTTGGTGTACGGGTCGCTGCGGTAGAGTATCAACTGCGTCCCGGCAGCTATGTTGTCATTCAACATGATGGCGCGATTGCTATCGTGAAAGCGACCGGTGGGTTCTGCTTGCCCGGTGGCGGGCAGGAACCAGGCGAGATGCCTGAAGATACTGCCATTCGTGAATGCTGGGAAGAAGTGGGGCTACGGGTCAAGCTCATCAAAGTGCTAGGCCACGCCGATCAACTGGCGTATGGCATACCGGAGCAGCGGTACTTCCACAAGCAGTGCACCTTCTTCCTGGCTAAGTTGGCTAGCGACGAACGAGGCACCGGCGAAGCCGATCATGTGCTGCACTGGATGAGCCGTGAGCAGGCACTGGAGCATCTGGTACACGAGAGCGAGAAGTGGGTGTTACGGGAATTGATGCAGTAACGTGCAGAGGATCAAATGGGTTAATCACGAGATTGAACCCCTCTCCTCGGGAGGGAGAGGGAGCATGCGTTAGTTACTCTTGTGGTGCACCCAACGATGGTGCAACCACAGGTGGTGGAGACTCGCTTGGCTTCTCCAGCTGCAACTCATCCTTGACCTTGATGACACCGACGGTATCGCTGGCCAGTCGCAAAGCTCGTTCCTTCAGCGATTCTGACTTGAGCTTCCCCACCAGTACCACATCTTCTGCGTCCATGATCACATCTATCTTCACTTCGGCCAATTCCCGGTCCCACTTCAGGCGATACTCGACACGGGCTTTCACATCAGGAACCGTTTCGGTCTTGGGGGCTGCATCGAGAAGTGTTCGACCCAGTTCGTCCCAGGTCTGCACCGCCAAGCTCGCAGCTCGGTCGTACGTCTTCTCCCCCACGCGACGCACCTTTTCCGCATCAGCTTCAGCACAACCAGCGAGCAGGACGAGTGAGAGAAGCAGCAACGAGCGCATGATGCATACCACGATGATGAGACGTATCTCTCCCATCGCCAGTTGATGCCATCCACTTGATGTGAATGAAGCTAATCCTGTCGAATGGCTTTGAGCAGGCGAGGCAAACCCGCTTGATCCGGCATAACTGATACTGATCCGTACCCGCCTACCTTCTCGACAACTTCCACGACGGTCTTTCCCTGGTCGAAACCAATCTCACAGAGCAGATGGCCACCCTTCACCAACACGGACTTAGCTTCGGTCAGCAATCGTTCGATCACTTCCAGCCCGGTTGGTCCCCCATCGAGCGCAAGGTGTGGTTCAAAGTTGCGAACATTGATCGGCAGTTGCTTGACGACTTCGCTGGTGATATACGGGGGATTCGAGACGACGAGGTCGAAAACCTCGCTTATGACTGGTTTGAGCAAGTCACCCTGCAAGAACTTCACCTTGCTGCTCAGTCCCAACTGCTCGGCATTCTTCTGGGCAACTGCCAAAGCTTCAGGACTGATATCAATCGCAGTCACTTTCGCATGAGGCAAGTGCTTGGCCAATGTGAGGGCAATGGCTCCACTGCCTGTTCCGACATCGACAATACGCGGCGATGTCATCGGCTTGGCAATCCGGATAGCTTCCAGCACCAGCAGTTCTGTTTCAGGCCGAGGGATGAGCACTGCAGGAGTGACAGCAAACTTCAGATTATAAAACTCTTTGAACCCTACGAGATAAGCCACTGGGCAGCCATCAACCCGCTTCTTGACCAGTTCCTTGTACTTCTGCCTGATTTCCTCGCTGGCCACTTCTTCAAAGCGAGTGTAGAGGGCAATACGCTGGCAACCGACGACATGAGCAAGCAGCACCTCAGCATCGAGCCGGGGACTGTCAGCCTGTTTGTCTTTGAGGAAGTTCGAGGTCCAGACGAGCAGTCGGCCTAACGTCCATGGTTCAGCGCTCACGGGCGGCCCTTCATCATGAGGGAATTGTTCCTCATGATGTATGGCTGAATAGGCTGTTAGACGAGTGTTTTAAAGATAACCCATCCAACGCAATGTAGCAAAGATAGCTGCCGTGACGGCTGCACCTATGAGTGCGAAAAGCACATCACGACTCACCCCGCGTCCATTCGTCGGCATGATGGCCTGGCTGAGGAACTGCCACTGCCGCTTGGCCGGGCGAGGCCATTCTGCAATGCGGATGTTCATCTCTTCCCAGGCTTTCTTGCCTCCTCGCCTAACCATGTTCTCCACCAGCGAATAGGCTTCCGCTTCGAGGCCTTCGGTTTGAGAGTTAAGAACATCAGAGGGCGTACCATCCAGGGCAACTGCAAGGAAGGCCTGTATCTGCTCCGGCGTTTTCCAGAAGTGCTTGTTCTCCTGGCAATGTTTCAGACATTCCCGATAAAGATGGGACGGCCCATTGAAGAGCGGGCCCCAATTGAGAAGAAGCCCTACCAATTCATCCTGGAATGTCGTAGTGCTCATGCTGGAAAGTGCTGACCGCAGCAACTGCTGATATGTTGATGGCCCGAAGAGCCTGGGTTCCAATTGCAGTGCCTTGGCCATAGCGTTCAATTGATCAGGCCGTACACTTGGCTGTTCAAGATAACGATGCACTTTCAAAAGTGCTGCCAGTCGCTCTTGTACTGGACCACTGATGCCAGCTTTTCCTTCGAGTGCAAAAAAGAATTTCTTGATCGGTTCATCACGAAGTAGTTCGCCTGCCTGACCATCCAGTGCCAGGGCTGCGAGGCGATCCAGATTCCCTTGACCACCCAAACGCTCGATCAAAGCCTGGCCATGCTGCTTGATGCAACTCACAGGATCAATGGCCTGTTTGCCCTGATCTAATGCCACACCCAAAGCAAAATTGAGAAAAGTGGAGGATACCGGCGGATCAAGCTTGATCACATCGTTCAGCCAGCTTGTCTGTGGTGCCTTCTGTACCAGCAATGCAAAGAGATCATGAGCAAAGCTCTTCCCCTCAGCATTACTCAGCAGTTGCTGTATAACTGTAAGTGCCAGGGTTGAGTTGCCAGCAAGTGTATTGGCAACGGTTTCGAGATTACCCTTATCCGACTGAAGTAGTTCCAGCGTTGTCGCAACCTGATAACCCTGGGAAAGGCTCATACTGAGCAAGTCACTGAGTTTTTCAGACGGTATACGCAACCAGCGACGGATATCTGTTTCAGGTGTCTGACCTACCGAAAGGGGTCGCAAACGAGTGATTTTGGGCAACAGGTACGACTGCATCTCCCATGACAGTTCATGTGGGGAGGTCAACGTCTGGAGTAGTTCTCCCCAGATGGCCTGCCCACTGGCGGGCGAAACCATGGGTAGCAGTACTTCGAGTGCACAGCGAGACTTGATGATATCACCGGCACTGACTGCTTTCATTCCTGTATCGTGCAAGGTCGAAGCAATTTTCGCCAGATGTTCCGGCTTCTGACGAAGTGCTGTCACCACGCGAGGGAAGGTAGTAGTGGCAAAGTCAACATCATCCATCGCCCAGTTCAAAAAGAGCTGCTGATACTCGGCTCGCGGTGCAACCCACGATGCCAGTGAAGGATCCTGCAGGGCCGAGATGGCTTCTTCCTTGGAAATGGCATCCGGACCCTGCCCCAGGCGGAATACCAGGTCGATCTGCTTGACATCTTTCAATCCGAGCCGCTGCCAGGTGGAGCGAAAATCATCCAGCGGTGCAAAATTACCCGATGCAATGAGTTGCACTGCGAATACCACGCATGGCACATCCATATCAATGCTGGTCATGGTGCCAGTGAAGTAGTTGATCGCTACGCCTGCACCATCATGACAACTCGGAGGCAATTCCTGATCATTCGAGGAAGGAACTGTGCCAACAATGCGAGCAGGCACCTCCAAAGGACGATGCGCATATGTGGTAAACGTCAGCGTTTCCTGAGTGTTAGCCGGCAAAGCACGGGTCAGACCATAAATGCAAAGAGCTACAGCTTCCGATGGCGCAGCCAGGAAGATCTTCGAATCCTCAGGAGTCGTCAGATATGCTGCCAGCAGGAATTGAAAAAGCTGACGATTCTTGTCGTTCTTGATGAATTCCATCAAGCGATTGTCTGACAGTTCCACCGAGACAGGTGGTATCAACGCATCACTGAGTTGTCCCAGGCCGTCCGCTGCAGACCTCTGCCACTGCTGGCTGCCCCAGGTTTGAATGGCCTGATGGGCATCCAGTGTTGCAGGAATGTCCAGTAGTACATGAGTGAAGCTATGTGTAGGGGTACCATTCGATGCTGGTGCGACTGTGCCATGGCTTAAAAAACGTCCAGCAGTTGAAGACTGCAGGAGCGAGAGACTGACGGGAGCTTTTCCATTTATATGTGCTGGAGGTTCAAACCCTGCCAGGGGCACAATGGCTGCCAGTTGTTCGTGCGTTACCCCCGATGATGCTGCACAGGGACGAATCTCACCGTTCAGAACCAATGGCAAGACCTGACTGCTTGCCTGAAAAGTTCCCGAACCGCGTGGTACGACACTGTCTGCCTGCTGGCGATCCAACGCGGCAAAGTATGCTTGCTTCATGATACCTCGGGCGAGAGAATTCACGAACCAGTGCGAACTGGCTGCTGCTTAACATCCCTGTAGTACTGACCATGGCATTCCAGCCATGCAACTGTAGCATATGGCAGGATGATGTGCTTATCCTGCCCAACTTCTAGTTTTACCGTCTCGCATACTGCTGGGCGAGAGAATTGTTTCGCTAACCCGGTTGAGCGCTCAATAAGAAAAGCGCATGAACTCCATCCAACCTACTGGCGTAGGACTGCTTAGGTTACCACAATAAGCTTGTCCGTTCGTTTCCTTTGTCTGAGTATATCGATGGCATCACCGATCATTACGCCGCTTTCCGTTCAGACCGATACCGAATATCGCCCCATTAGCATGCTGGCAATCGTTGGGCTGCTCGTCGCGTTGCCTTCCATGTTGATCTTTGCTTCAGAAAATCTGTTCTGGATGCTGATGATACCCATCCTGCCTGCCATTATCCTGTGTGCTATTGCGCTCCGTAACGTCCGAAGTTCCGAAGGTAATCTGGCCGGAGAAGCTGTTGCTTTGCTTGGTCTCGTAATTGCTGTAGGAAGCGGGCTTGGCTGGCTGACAATGACCCTGGTAACGAAATATGTAACCGAAAGCGAAGCACGCTCTGCAGCTGACGATTGGATCAGCAAGCTTCAAAAAGGACAAGCTGGTGCGGCATATCTGATGACCAAATCGCCCGGCGCTCGCAAAATCAATTACAACCCTGAAGAACTGAACCGACTTCGAAAACAGTTTCCACACAATCAATACGGAAGTGATTTCGATAACTTTCTCATCGAACCGATAGCTGGTCTGTTTCTTCGTTATGGCGAGCGGGTCAAAATGACTTTTGACAGTTTGCTCGAAGCCAAAACCCAGCGTGGAAGCGAAACCTATCGCTTTCGATATCTCATAGACAGCCCGGTCATGTCCGGCAGCTGCATTTTGGTTGCCAGTTCCGAAAACTACATGGATGATGAAGGCATTCGACGTGATTGGGTCGTGCGTTTTGATTCAACAGGCATCTATGGCAAAGACACTCCCTATGGTGGCGAACTCGCTTACATGAAAGGAAAAGCAGAAGAACAGGCACAACGCCTTGCCTTTGCAATAGCGAATGATGAATTGGATGTGTACACCAAAATGCTGGATCCGAAGAGCCAGGGCGACTTTTCGATGGTGTTAGGCTTCGCTCGTCCTCAAGGTTATCGTGGTGCCATTCTTGACATCAAAATTCAAAAACCACTCCGCCTGCGCGCTGATAAGAAAGAAGGAAAGCAATGGATTCTCACTTTTGATTGCACCCTCTTTATCGCAGACAGTCGAGGTATTGATTTTGCCGTGACTGCCGTCAGCCAGGATGAGAAAGGGAACGAATGGTTATTCAAAGACATTCGCTTCCTGGGATTGCGTAAAATTACGGCTAACAGCAATCTGGTTACCACTGGCCAAGGTGGCGGCACAACGCAAATCGAATGATACCCGTTGAAACCAAAACATGAATTGCTATATCACTAATCCAAGCCGAAGTGGCGGAATTGGCAGACGCGCTAGATTCAGGTTCTAGTCTGGGAAACCAGGTGCAGGTTCAACTCCTGTCTTCGGCACTCAAAGCATGCGATACTCGCATGCTTTTGTCATTTCTGGTTCACTGTTGCTCATGTTCCATTGCACACAGTTGACAAGTAACGGGTGCATCCTCCATACATCGGTTCACTGCGTCTGCCATCAGTCGGCGGTCACCTTTAAAACAGGCAACAGACTTGGCGTAGTGTGAGATAAGATAATTCCCCAACCGGTAAGCATGATCCATAACGTCAGGCTTGCTTGAGCGATAGTAAACCCAATGCTTGAAGCATTGCCGCAACGCGCCCGCTCGGAGGGCGATCGACATGGCGGCTCGCTGGGTAGGTGCTATTCTGGTTCGCATGGAGTTCCCTCCCCGGTTGTTGTGGTATTTTACTCACAAACCAGCGGAAGAACGGCTGCTTGCTACAAGTTATTCTTCAGTCTTAGTAGGAACCCATTCGATACATGCACTCGCCATTGCAGCACCAGCATTTCCACTGTAGGATGTAGACGTAAGAAACATCGGAGTCTGCACGGTGCGCTGTCAGCGTTGTCCGAAGCCTGCGACACTACATCTCACGGAAATCGTGGGGCCTAAACAAATCGAAGAAATGCACTTCTGTGAGGAATGTGCCCAGAAGCATCTGTATGAAACGCCAGAAAAGCTGCCGGAACCCAAACCGGTCGAAATCGTCAAAGACGACGCCGAGATCGAAGCACTCAACCGCATGGAATGCCCACAATGTGGCATCACCTTCAAGGACTTCCGTTCCACTGGCCGCCTTGGCTGTCCGCACGATTACGTTGTTTTCAAAAAAGAACTGGTGCCGTTGCTGGAAAACATCCATGGCGAAGTAAAGCATCAAGGAAAATCACCCCGACGGAAATATCCTCAATCTGCGATG
Source organism: uncultured Bacteroidales bacterium (assembly GCA_964410845.1). Taxonomy (GTDB): domain Bacteria; phylum Planctomycetota; class Planctomycetia; order Gemmatales; family HRBIN36; genus JAEUIE01. Next base: position 7,510 of record CAYPJB010000007.1, read on the forward strand.
CAGTCGCAGTTGGGGCAACTGAGAAAGAAATTACAGAACGCCATCGGCATGGAAGATTATGAGCAGGCAGCCCAGCTTCGAGATCAGATCAGGCAACTTGAAACCAGTTCAGATGATTAGTTGAATAAATGCCATGGATATTCACCTTCAGGATGATGTGGAGTTCCCCTGATGAAACTTTGCGAACAGTGTGGGGAACAAGCGACAGTCCATCTTTGCCTTCCCATTTCCGGGCAGGAACCTGTTGAACATCATCTTTGTTCCCACTGTGCCGAGCAGAAGAACCTTCTAGTGGGTAAAGAGCTGCAAATCTCGCAGATCGTTCAAATGATGATGAACAAGTATGGTTCGGAAGGGAACGACAAGCTTGCCAGGTTATCCTGCCCTGCCTGCGGTCTTCACTATACAGAGTTCCGAACACAAGGTAGACTAGGTTGTCCTCATGATTATGAGGCATTTCGATTGGGCTTGCTACCATTACTGGAACGCATCCACCGCAAAACGGTGCATATCGGCAAGAGGCCACGCCAACGACCGGTAGCGACTCAAGCGGAAGTGATAGCACTACGAAAACTCTTGCGCGACGCTGTCCAGCTGGAAAATTTCGAACGGGCAGCTGAGTTGCGCGACTTGATACGACAGAAGGAACAGACCGGATGAACCTGGACGAACTGGCACGCTCCTCAGGAGAATGGCTGCGAGGCACCGGCCCCGAGTCAGATGTGGTGGTTTCGAGTCGCATCCGTCTCGCCCGGAACATCGTGAACTTCCCGTTCACCAACCGCGCTTCGGCCATGCAGCGCGGTGAGATCGAAAGTCTCATCCGTGAACGTTTCTGCAAGAACGACTGGGGCTTTGATTTCAAGTATTTCACCGTGCATACTCTTTCACCCGTGGATCGTGAGTTCCTTCGCGAAAGGCAACTGTTGAGCCGGGAACTCGCGGGAACTGAAGGCCCTCGTGGCGTCGCCTTCGAAAGCCATGAAACCCGCAGTGTGATGGTGAACGAGGAAGACCATCTCCGTCTGCAGGTGCTTCGCAGTGGCTTCCAACTCGATGCAGCATGGGAAGATATCGATCAATTAGACGACAAGGTCGAAGAACGCATCACCTATGCCTTCAGCGATGAGTTTGGCTACCTGACAGCCTGCCCTACGAATGTTGGCACCGGCATGAGGGCCAGCGTGATGCTGCACCTCCCTGCTTTGCAGTTCACCAAGCAGTTGGAAAAAGTCTTCCGTGCTCTGCAGAAGATCAACCTCGCTGTACGCGGGCTTTATGGTGAAGGCACCCGCGCCTCAGGTGACTTCTACCAGATCAGCAACCAGGTTACTCTCGGCAAAGACGAAGGGACTATCCTCAAAGAGATCCGCGAAGTCATTCCGCAGATCATTCATTACGAACGGGAAGCCCGCAAGGCGTTGATGCAGCAGTATCAACCCCTGGTGCAAGATAAGGTCTCACGAGCCTATGGCACCCTGAAAGCTGCCACCATGATGTCAGCGGATGAGATGATGGACCTGCTTTCCACCGTACGGCTGGGTATTGCCCTAGAAATGGTGGATGACCTGACCATTCCGCTACTGAACATGCTCTTCCTGCAAACCCAACCTTCCCACCTCATCAAGTTGACAGGAAAATCGCTGACGAACGAAGAACATAACGTGGAACGAGCTACCTACCTTCGTCAAAAACTGGGCGAGATTTCCAACAAAGAGCTGAATTAACCTGTACCAGAATCCGCCTAGACGCATGAACTAACATACGTTATGACGCTAGTGTGATTTTTCGGCTCCAGGTTATGTCGATGCCACCTCAGCATCTGATTTCCAGCTTTGCCAGCAGTGAATTACTTCACCAACTGGAATCAACCCTGCATCACAGCATCCCTCTCACGCGAACCATGGGCGTGAAAGTAGCTGGATGCACACATGAAGGGTTGGAGTTATGCGCTCCATTGGAGCCTAACATCAATCATGCTTTTACCGCATTTGGCGGCAGCCTGGCTGCCCTGACCACGATCACCAGCTGGGGCATGTTGTGGCTATTGCTTGATGCATTGAGGGACCAGACGCAAATCATCATTCAGGATAGCAGCCTGAGTTACATTCGACCGGTGACGAGGGATTTCAAAGCCATCTGCCCCTGGCCCACGACCGAGCAAACGGAATTATTGCAAAACGGAATTAACAAGTTTGGTAAAGGCCGTATCGAAATGCGTAGTGATATCTACGAAAACAACCTGCCTTGCGTCGGCTTCCAGGGACGATTTGTCGTCCTCATGCAGAACAGTGCAGCCCAGGCTGCTTAGTCAAATAACCCACCTTTCGCCTTCCCATTCTTCTCCGCCCCAGGCTGTTCGCACTCTTCCCAATTCACCAGTGAGATGGCAGCGGGGACAATCTTCGTGAAGCTGGTTCGCTTCACTGCTTCAAAGCCCTTGCCTGCTCGACTCACCTGTTCACGGGAGCCATAAAACTCCATGGTCTTGCCACCGCTGGTTTCCACGGTGAGCACATCATTCTGATTGCGGAAGATGGCGCCGCCCAGCAAGGTATCCTTGTCGTCGAGTTTAATACCCATCACGCCCTTGCCCACGCCAGCTAGAACGGGGATGTCTGAAATCGGGAAGTGAATGACTCGCCCTTCAATCGAGCAGAGCATAATGCTCTTGTATTCAGCCAGTGGCACGGTCGCAAGCACAGCTTTGTCGCCATCGTTCAGCCGCACGAACATGCGTCCCTTCACATTGCTGGCCTCACGATAAGGTGCAAATGGCGTTCGCAGCACTTGACCGTAAGCAGTGGCTGCCAGCAGATACGGCCCATGCGGGTCGCCCTTGCTGGCGGGCTTGGTTTCACTGGGAATGAATCGCGGATCTGCAGAAACGGCATGGATGATTCGGGCGCCATCGCTCAGGCGGAAGAACTTGGAAATCGGTTCACCATAGCCTGCGCTGGCAGGCACTTCGTTGATGCGCATCGTATAGGCAATGCCATCATCGGAGAAGAAAACGACATGATCGTGCGTGCTTCCCGGGACCACTGCAATAACGCTATCCCCTTCGCGGACACGGGTTCCTTCCACGGAAGCCAGTCTGCCAACTCGCTTGATCCAGCCATCTCTGGTGACAACTACGTTGGTATTCTCGCGAACAATGTATGCCTCCGGATCAAACTCAGGCATTTCTTCTTCGCCAACGATGCGAGTCCGTCGGCGTTCGCCATGCTTTTCAGAAACTTCTTCCAGTTCACCACGTACCACACCCCACAGTTTCTTATCCGACTTGAGCAACGCTTCGATGCGTTCCGCTTCTTCTTTCTTCTCACGCAGTTCTTCGAGGATCTTCTTGATCTCGAGCCGGGCAATCTTATACAGCAGCAATTCGAGAATGGCATCAGCCTGGATGGCATCGAGTTTCAGGACGCTGATGAGCTTTTCTGCAGCATCCTGCTTGCCCTGGCTATTCTTGATCAATTCCAGTGCTTTGTCGAGAGCATTGAAGACGATACGGAAGCCTTCGAGGATGTGAATGCGGGCACGAAGCTGTTCCAGGATGTATTCGTACCGGCGTTTGACTGTTAAAAAGCGGAAATCGAGGAAATGCCTGAGTATTTCGAGCAACGACGCACGGGCAGGTCGCATGGCCAACGTCGCTGGCTCGTCTGTCTCTTCCGCTACCTTTCCCTTCTTGCGTTTCTTTTCCGTTTCGAGTTGCGGGGCGCTCGGCACCAGACAGGTCAAATTGTAAGCAAACGACGTCTGCAGATCGGTGTGCTTGAACAGATAGGCCATCACTACTTCGGGGTCGGCGTCGGGCTTGATCTCCAGTGCGATGCGTAGCCCTTCTTTTTCATTGGATTCATTCACCACATTCAGCAATTGTGGCAAGTTGCGATTGGCAATCAGTTCGCCGATCTTCTCTTCGAGTGCTCCTTTGTTCACGCCATAGGGAATGCTGGTGACAACGATCTGTCGCTTCTTTCCTTCCTCGAGCTTCCATTCGGCCTGGAGTTTGACACTCCCCTGCCCCTCTTCGTAAATGGTGCGAAGTGTCTTACGGTCAGCCAGAACTTTACCGCCGAGTGGGAAGTCAGGCCCTTTCAGCTTGTCGAGTAGAACGGCTGTGGTGGATTCAGGGTCATCGATAAGTTGGACACAAGCTGAAATCACATCTTTCAGGTTGTGTGGCGGAATGTTGGTAGCCATGCCGACCGCGATGCCGGTGGAACCATTCACCAGGATATGGGGGAATCGGGCTGGAAGTACTGTTGGTTCCAGTCGGTTGCCATCATAGGTGGCTTTCATTTCGACAGTCTTCTGCCGAAGTTCCACCATCAGCTCTTCTGCAATCGGATGCAGCTTGCATTCCGTGTATCGACTGGCAGCAGCCTCATATCCTTCGACAGAACCAAAGTTGCCTTCACCATTCACCAGTGGATAGCGTAATACCCAGTTCTGGGTCATGCGGACAAGGGCATCGTAGATGGCCATGTCGCCGTGCGGGTGATAATTACCCATCACCTCTCCACAGACCTTGGCGCACTTCAGCGGGCGGTCGTTGGAATAAAGGTGCAGATCATGAAACATCGCATAGAGGATACGACGCTGCACTGGTTTCAGCCCATCACGCACGTCAGGCAAAGCCCGGTTGGTGATAACCGAAAGTGCGTAATTGAGGTAACGGCGACGGGTTTCATCCGTGATGGCAACAATATCGATGCGTTCAGCCATAGCGTGCAGGTCAATCCATGAGAGCAGATGCAAAACGACATTGTAGGGATGATCGGGTAGCTGTCTCTGTGGTAAAGATGCCTGCCTGGTCTAACAGCTTGTTACAAGAACCGGGCAAGTTTCTGCACTTCCATCTTGCCAACTTCTTCGGTCTCACTTATTGTTTAAGTAGCTGACTGCGTCAGCTTTCTTTGACAATCTGGCACAGTATCTCATCAAGAGTGGCTGAGGGACAGGCCCTGCGACGCCACAGCAACCGGTGTTTTCACGTTTCCCCGTGATACGCGACAGGTGCTAACTCCTGACCTGGTTACACCAGGTGAGATGAGTCGAGCAGAAGTGTTTCTGCATCCTCGTCTTACCCTGTGTCTTCACCAGTTACCATCACGATGAACACTGTGCCTCCGCTGGGAGCATCTTGTGTCCAATTCCGTCTCAGGCTGTAGCAGTCGCATCGCTGGCCTTCGTTGCCGCACCTGTGGCAAGCTCTATCCGGTTCAAGCGAACAACTTCTGTACCGAAGACTTCGGCCCGCTCGAAGTTGCTTACGATTACGAAGTCATTGGCAAACAACTGACCAAGAACGAACTGAAGAACCGTTCCTGGAACATGTGGCGATACCGGGAACTACTGCCTCTCGAAGGCGAACCCACCGTTGGTCTGCACGTCGGTGGCACACCTCTGGTTCGTGCCAAGCGGCTTGGTGCAGCACTGGGTGTCAAGCAGCTTTACGTCAAAAACGATGCGGTTAACTTCCCTACCCTGTCGTTCAAAGATCGTGTTGTCTCTGTTGCACTCTCGAAAGCCAAGGAACTCGGTTTCACCACTGTAGGCTGTGCCAGTACAGGTAACCTGGCTAACAGCGTTGCAGCCAATGCCGCCTCCGCCGGTCTGGAAAGCTACATTCTGGTACCGAGCGATCTGGAGAAAGCCAAGCTGCTGAATACCGTGGTCTATGGTGCCAATCTCATTCGGGTGAATGGCACTTACGATCAAGTCAACCGCCTCTGTACCCAAATCGCCTTTAAGTATGGCTGGGGTCTCGTGAACATCAACCTTCGGCCGTTCTATGCCGAAGGTTCCAAGACGATGGGCTACGAGATCGCTGAAGAACTTGGCTGGCAATTGCCCAGACACGTCGTTTCCCCGATGGCCGGCGGCAGTCTGATTGGTAAGATCAGCAAGGCTTTCAATGAACTGACCCAACTCGGCTGGGTAAACGAAACCCCCACACGTTTCTATGGCGCTCAAGCTGCGGGGTGCTCGCCCATTTCTACTGCAGTCAAGCAAGGCTGGGAAAGCCACAAACCCGTCAAGAAGCCTAACACTATTGCCAAGAGCCTAGCCATTGGTGACCCTGCGGATGGCTACTTCGCCAACAAGCTCATCAAGAGCAGTGGTGGCTGGGCGGAAGATGTCACCGATGAAGAGATTGTTGAAGGCATGCTACTCCTCAGTCAAACCGAAGGCATCTTTGCCGAGACCGCCGGTGGCGTGACTGTAGCAGTCACCAAGAAGCTCATCGAACAGGGCAAACTGCCTGCTGACGAACCCATCGTCATCTGCATCACTGGCAACGGCCTGAAGACACAGGACGCTGTCGAGAAAGTACTCGAACAGGTACCTGCGATTGAGCCGACTCTCGTAGAGTTTGACAAGATCGTGACGGGGCCAAAAGAAGTAGTACAACTCACGCATCAGCGAGTGCTCGTATAATGTAATTGCCTGTTTTGTCAGGCATTGTGTGATGACGGATCTTTATTCTCACTCGTCTTTACTTGAGTTGCCATGCCCATCGAAGTCCAAATCCCCACCCCGCTCCGTCCGCAGACCGAAGGTCAGGATACTGTTGAAGCTGCAGGTGCCACCGTACAAGCGGTACTTGCTGATGTCATTCGCCAGTTCCCTGCTCTGAAAGATCGTCTCTTTGACGAAGCAGGCCAGCCACGACGGTTCATCAATCTCTTTGTCAATGATGAAGACATCCGGTTCCTCGAAGGCATGGAAACTACCGTCAAGGATGGGGACAGCCTGGCCATTATCCCTGCTGTTGCGGGTGGTTGATTGTTGCCGCCTATTGAAGTGAGTTCATTCCCAACAAGCGAGAAAGACCGGTTGAAGCCGGGATTCCCACATGGAACGATACAGCAGACAAATGCGCTTTCACGGTATTGGCGAAGCGGGGCAGAAAAAGCTCCTCGAAAGCCGAGTTACCCTCTGTGGTTGCGGAGCGCTTGGTACCGTCCTTGCCAACGTACTGGTTCGGGCGGGAGTTGGCTTCGTCCGTATCATCGATCGCGACTTCATTGAAACTCATAACCTCCAGCGCCAAGTGCTCTTTGATGAGGATGATGTAGCTGCTGGCATCCCCAAAGCAGAAGCTGCTGCCCGCAAACTGCGTCGCATCAACTCCGAGATCACCATTGAATCCATCGTCACTGACATTGATCACACCAACATCGTGGACTTTGTCAAAGACGTCGACCTGGTCCTCGATGGCACGGACAACTTCGAAGTCCGCTATCTGGTCAACGATGCTGCCATCAAGCTGAACAAACCCTGGGTTTATGGCGGAGCGATCGGCAGTGTCGGCCAAACGATGACGATCATCCCTGGCCAAACGCCTTGTCTACGATGTGTTATTGAAACCAGCCCTCCTCCAGGCATGGCAGCCACCTGTGAAACCGCTGGGGTGCTCTCACCTACAATTAATGTTATTGCCAGCTTACAGGCTACTGAAGCCATCAAAATCCTGACTGGTCACATCGAAGCCATCAACCGGGAACTGGTTTATGTGGATGTCTGGGACAACGAGTTCCGTCGCTTCAAGATCAGCAAACTGAAGGACAAAGTCGATTGTCCGTGCTGCAAGCAAAGGAACTTTGAGTGGCTGGAAGGCAAGATGGGCGCCCATACCACATCGCTCTGTGGTAGAAATGCGGTGCAGATCGCTCATCGTACAGCCAGTCAACTGAACTTCGCCACCTTGGCGGAAGTATTGCAGGGTGCAGCTCAAGGTCCCGTGACGCATAACAAGTTCATGCTCCGTTTCACAGCGGATGGGCACGATTTCACTGTATTTCCAGATGGCCGAGCCATTATTAAGGGGACGCATGACATCGATCGAGCAAAAACCCTCTATGCCAAGTTTATTGGGCATTAAACTCAACGAAAAATATGTCGGAATTGGAACTTCTTGGGTAGACTAGGCTGATTATGAGCTATCTTAGAGCATCATTCCAGCCAGGGACGCATCATGAGTTTTGCTTCGATAGCTCCTGCCCCCTACTCGCATGGTTCTCGTATTGAGACCCAGGTTCCGACGATGGCAAAGCCGACATTGCTTCGTACAAACAGTAACCATCAGGCAAATCTGGTCGATGTTCCAGTTGATCCGATGGTTCCTGCCAGTGAAATCAACACCGTCAGACAGGTTCGACTTGAAATCCTGTCTGACAACATTCTCTGCTTGCAACCAGTACCTTCGCGTCCGCCATGGCTTTCGCGTTTGACGTATGCAAGCTTTCTTGGATGCCTGGTTTTCATGATTATCTGTGGCATCCAGGGAATGTCCATTGGTATGGATCGCAACAAGACCGATGCCATCATCATGTGGGCAGGCTTCGCTGTCATTCCTGCCCTTATCCTCCTGGCAGCTCTCGTCTATCCGTTCTTCAAAGCTGGTCCATTGCAATATCGGTTTGATCGCGTAGCCAGGCTGATGACCATTCAGCGCTGCTATGGCTTCAATAAAACACCACGATTGATGGCGACCTTTGGCCTGCAGGACGCCGTCGCTTTGCAATTACTCTATCGCTATTACAAAGTCCACCAGGCTGGGATTTACACGGAAGAAGTGCGACGCCCCAGCTATGAGATGAACCTGGTTTTCAGCAATTCTGTTCCACCCCGTGTGAACCTGGCGGTGCATTCCGATTGGCGCTGGATGCGTCAAGCAGGTTCTCGCCTGGCAGAGTTCCTGGAACTACCCGTACTGGATCAGCTCTGCAAAACGTAACAGTGGTTATTGCTATGGGCGCGAGCCCAGTTGCTGCTCGCTGACAGCATCACAGGCAATATGCCACTGTTCTACATAACGGTTGCCTATGCCTGTGACATATCTCGATAATGCTGCCACCAGCTTCCCCAAGCCCGAAGCGGTTTATCAGCAGCTTGACCGGTTTGCTCGTCAAAACCTCGCTAATCCTGGCCGCACTTCGCACAAGATGGCGCTCGCCGCTGAGCAGGAGATCCATCGATGTCGCCATCTCCTCAATCAGCTCTTCAATGGTGAGGGTTCTGAACGATTCATTTTCACTATGAATTGCACTGATTCGCTCAACATCGCCATGAAAGGCCTGCTCAATCCCGGTGATCACGTTATTACCACTGATCTGGAACATAACAGCGTCAGCAGACCGCTGGAAGCACTGTCTGATGCAGGAACGATAACACTCACCCGCGTGAAAGCAGATGCAACTGGCACTGTTCATCCGGAGAGCATTCGTTCCGCCATGACACCCAGTACAAAATTGGTTGTTATTACTCATGCCAGCAATGTTCTGGGGACAGTGCAACCTGTCGGGGAAATCGGAACCATTGTTCGTCAACATGGCTCATTTCTCCTGGTGGATGCAGCCCAGACCGCTGGGGTGATCCCCATCGATATTCGTAGCATGAATATCGACCTGTTAGCTCTACCCGGCCACAAGGCACTACTCGGGCCAACGGGAACGGGTGTGCTCTACGTCGGCAGTCGCACCAGGTTGCGATCGTGGCGTGAAGGTGGCACCGGTGGCGATTCTATGAGTCGTGTCCAACCTGTCGAACTTCCTTTCCAGTTGGAAGGCGGAACCCCCAATGTTCTAGGAATCTCGGGATTACGAGTAGGAATCGAATATGTAATGGAGCAATCAACCGACAAGATTTGGAAGCACGAGAATGCGCTGGTAAGCAAACTAGTGGACTACCTCAAGAGCCGCGATGATTTTACCATCTACGGCCATCTGGATAACAACCATCGTGTTGGCACTCTCAGTTTCAGCCACCCCGCGCTGGAATCACCTGATCTGGCTGCTATCCTCGACACCAGCTTCGATATCGCTGTCCGCCCCGGATTGCACTGCTCACCCTATATCCATCGGGCGCTCGGAACGGCACCTAAAGGAACTATTCGGGTGAGCCCTGGGGCCTTCAATACAGAGAAAGATATCGATCATCTCATCCAGGCCTTAAACGAAGTTCTCCTGTAAAGACTGCACAACGGCTGATTCACGAATTACAACAAAGGTATGGATTCCGTCAGCAAGCATGCCGTTGTGTTTCTCAATCCTCGCGCAGGAAGCGGCGATGCGCAGACCTTGCGAACGCTCCTGTCAAACTCACTTGAAATGAACGATTGGACCCATGAATGGGTTATTCTGGAGAAAGATGTTTCTCCTTCCGTCATTATTCCACGATTGATTCAGGCTGCAGAACAGAAGGTGAGCCGGGTATTTGCCTGTGGAGGCGACGGCACCGCTTCCCTTGTTGCCAGCGCCATTATCAGCGCTGGCCTTAAGGAACACTTGACGCTAGCCATCTTCCCATCCGGTACTGCCAATTCACTCTCCCGTGAACTAGGAATCCCTGCCGATTGGTCACAAGCAGCACAACTTCTCTGTTCCATCGATATCACCGCGGAACTGGATGCCATGAAAATGGGTGAAAAGTATTATTTCCTCCGCATCGGGGCAGGTCTGGATGCTGCAGCAATGCAGGAAACCAGTCGTGATGATAAGCGTTTGCTGGGCCGATGGGCTTACTTCAAATCATTTCTGGGTCGCTTCTTCCGTCCTCATCGCATTCAGTTTCGCTGTCTGATTGATGGCCGGCGCAGGCGATTCTGGGCCGTACAGGTCTTTGTCGCCAACGGTGGCAGTATTGCTCTCGTTCCATTTCGTATTGGCCCTGACATCAGCCTCAGCGATGGTAAACTCAATGTCTGTGCCTACGATGCTCTCAGCTGGTGGGATTACGTCACTCTGGGCTGGAAACTGTTTCGTCAAGATTACCAGAATCAACCACTTCTCAAATTCTGGACGGTTCACCAGCAGATCATCATAGAATCCAAGCCACCGGTGCCAGTTCAAGGCGACGGCGAACCTCGTTCCACTACGCCGGTCACCATTGCTGTGGTGCCGAAAGCAGTGCGTATTATTACCCCACAATCTGTAGGTACGTAGGTAGTCAATCCGCCTTCCAGTATTTCTCCTTTTCGGGTATGTATTGATGCTGAGGATCGACTATGAATTGGCAGGGAAAGACCGTACTGATTACCGGAGCGGGGGGCTTCATCGGCTCGCACCTGGCGGAGGAACTCGTTCGCCGCGGGGCAACCGTAAAAGCCATGGTTCATTACGATTCCCGCCCGCAGCGAAGCAACCTCGAGTTGGCTGATCCGCAACTCATTGCCCAGATGCATTTTCTGGCTGGCGATGTCGCGGATCCGCATTTCATGTATCGTTCAGTTGCTGGGTGTGATGCGGT
>CAYPJB010000007.1:18871-26809 GCA_964410845.1 uncultured Bacteroidales bacterium
GTCGTCACTCTTCGGCCGTTCAACACCTATGGGCCCAGGCAATCGGCTCGGGCGGTCATCCCGACTATTCTGTCGCAACTCCTCAGCGGTACCAGTTCTCTCAAACTAGGTGACGCCACCCCCGTTCGAGACATGAATTTTGTCGAAGACACCGTTGCAGCCTTCCTGGCTGTTGCTTCTTCGGATCAATGCCTGGGCGAAGTGATTAATGCTGGCACGGGTCGTGGTGAAACGATTGGCACTATTGCAGAACTGGCGATGAAAATCACCGGTCGTACCGTCCCCATCATCACTGAACAGCAACGACAGCGGCCTGAAGGCAGCGAAGTCTGGAAACTCATTGCCAGCAATACCAAAGCCAAACAACTGGCGAATTGGGCACCTCAAATCTCGCTCGAAGCGGGTCTGGAGAAGACCGCCCGATTTATTGAACAACACCTGGCCCTCTACCGTCCGGGAGAGTATGCCGTATGAGACCGTTACATCCTCTCAACACTCCTGTAGTCATCCAAGCCGGTGGCAAAGGTACCAGGCTTTATCCTTATACCAAGGTATTGCCAAAGCCATTGATGCCCGTGGGAAGTATGCCGATCATTGAGATCATGCTCAGGCAATTAGCAAGCCAGGATTTCCGTGACATCACCATTAGCGTGGGTTACCTCGGCGACATGATCCGCATGCACTGTGGCGACGGTTCCAAGTGGGGACTGTCGATCAAGTATGTTACTGAAGATAAGCCCCTTGGTACCATGGGCCCACTCAAACTGGTGAACGGACTCAATCGGCCTTTCCTGGTGATGAATGGTGATCTGCTGACCGACTTCGACTTCACCGAACTTCTCTATCAACATCAAGAGTTCGGCGGACCATTGACTATTGGCACCTACCTCAAGCCCGTCAACATCTCACTGGGTGTACTCGAAACCAATGCCAACCAACGGGTCGTCGGCTTTCGTGAGAAGCCCACACTGCACTTCCCCTGCAGCATGGGTGTGTATGCCATGAATCCCGAGATGCTTGACCTGATGCCCAACGGTGAACTATTCGGCTTCGATGATCTGATGTACAAGATGCTGGATCAGGGTCTGCGTGCGTATTCGTACATCTTCCGAGGTACCTGGATGGACATCGGCCGTCCTGAAGACTTCCACGCCGCATGCGAACTGGTAGAGAAGCAGCCTGAGGTGTTCATTCCGAGCGAAGGTGTGAGGAAGGCAGCGTAATAACTACAGTTCACCACGAGCCTTTGCTGCATCAAAAGCACGTCGAGCTTGGGTCCAAGGTTTCTTCTTCAATCTCTTGCCTTGATAATTGTAGTAGTAGACCTCATCACCTTCACAATGTTCGTCAACCACATAGGGATGTACCTGCCACCACGAATAGGGCATCACTACTGATTTCTTGACGTAAGCTTCGGCCTTTTTGAGTGTTGAAGAGACGTGGAACTGCAAGCAATCGAGCGTTCCTTCGAGCATGAACTCGTAGTGCATGATGAGCCAAACGGTTAGAGATGGTTTGCTTTTCATCCGCTAGACCACTTGGACATCAATCAGTGTGATTTTGCCCAGTTGCTTGTCTCCCGTTAGAAATGACTGGCATCCTTCGACTATCGCACTTGCCAAATGAATGGCATCGGGAGTTTTGAGATTGAACTGACTTCTTAGTTCGGTAGCTCGTTCAATTACGGCTGAGTGTATTTCTGTCAGACGCAATTCCTCACTGTTGAACAGTTTCTCGTACAGTTGCAGCAAATTGGTATTGCTATCGCGGAGGGGTTTCACGCGGCACTCCAAGCGACTCAGTCGACAAGTGATAATAAATGGCTCTGGTGACTTTAAGGCTGCTAGTTTTGTTTCGATCGGTGTTCGCGTAATTGAATCACCTTCAATCCAACGAATAAGTACATTCGTATCTAAATAAATCATGACTCACCCCAAGCATCGCGCTCTTCCTGCACTTGCTCAGCGATGTCTTCACCAGATCGCAATTCATTGGCTTTGCCAGCCAAGTCGAAAATAGATATCCTTGGAGTCTTGTGGTCTGGGACAATGATAAGTTCAGCGGTTCCATCAGCGAGTGGCATCGGTTCTGATGGAATAAACATTTGCTTGCTATATCGGCCACGAACAACGAGTGATTGGTTCATGTGAATGCTCCAGTGCAGTATATTCTAGTCTATTCTTTTATTTTCTCTAGTGCGACAACACTCTTCGGTACACATCCTCGTATCCTGCTGCTCCTCGTTCCCATGACCAATCCGCTGCCATGCCGTTCTTCTGCAGTTGCTGCCATGTCGCGGGGGATTGGCGATAGCAATCGACAGCGCGTTTCAAGGCCCAGAGCAGGCCACCCGCATCGTAACTGCTGAAACTGAATCCGTTGGCTGTGCCAATCTCCCAGGTGTAATCGTTGCAGTCGATCACACTATCCGCCAGCCCGCCTGTTTCACGTACTACCGGGATTGTCCCATACTTCAGACTGTAGAGTTGATTGAGCCCGGATGGCTCAAACCGGCTTGGCATCAGGAACATGTCTGATCCTGCCATGATCTGGTGCGACAACCCCTCGTTGAACTCCAGTGCCGCTGCCACCTGGTGTGGATATTGCCGTGCCAGGTTCTTGAAGAAATGATGATACTCCTGATCGCCAGTACCGAGGATGATCAGTTGAATGCCCATCTGCATCATCTGGTGCGCAGCATCACGGACCAGGGTGATTCCCTTCTGCTCTGCCAATCGCGTGACCATGCCCACCAGGGGAACATCTGGTCGGCGAGGTAACATCGCTTTGGCCTGCAAGTCTGCCTTGCAGGCTGCTTTCCCAGGCAAAACATCGGTCGGTCCGTAGGGCCGGGCCAAGTGCCGATCTATCGCTGGATTCCAGACGGCGTAGTCGATTCCGTTGTTAATGCCGAAGAGCTTATAGCGATGGGCTCGCAGCACCGGATCGAGTTCTTCACCATGCTCCTTCCAGGTAATCTCTTCCGCATAGCGTCGACTCACGGTCGTTACTGCATCCGCTGCGACGATACCTGCCTTCATGAAGTTCAGGCCGTCGTGGAACTCGAGCAGATCATGCCTGAAAAGATTCCAGCCGAGTCGAGCTGTCCACATCGTCTCCTTGCTGAAACGTCCCTGGTAAGCCAGATTGTGAATCGTGTAGACACTTCGAGTCTGAGCCAGTTCCGGCACATTGGCGTAATGAATATCCAGGTAGACTGGCAACAACCCCGTCTGCCAGTCATTGGCATTGATAATATCCGGCTTGATGCCCAGAGCAGGTAACGCTTCAAGAATGGCTCTGGTGAAGAACACAAACCGTTCATCGTTGTCAGAATAGTCTTGCATGTAACCTTCGGTCGCTCGGAACTGGTAGAGCGTATGTCCGAAGAGCTTGTCATCCCGACTGAAATAATCATGATGTTCCACGAGATAGACTGGAACATCACAACCCGGGAGATGGCTTTTGCAAATCCGTCCCTGCACTCGGTAGCCATTTACATCAGTTTCGATCATCACGTTGAGCGGAGTGATCGGCAAGCCTGCTTTCCAGGCACAGTTGTAGAGTGGTGTAAATACACAAACATTATGGCCACGAGCGGCAAGCGCTTTAGGCAACGACATCAGCACTTCGCCGAGACCACCTGTCTTGGAAAATGGCGCCACCTCAGCCGAGGCAAAGACAATATTGAGTTTGGGCAGTGCGGCGGCGGGCATGGATTACCAGTTTCTCTGTTGCAGGAGAGCACTGCCAGCATAAACAGCAGTGACAAAGAGAGCAACTACATCTCGCCCTGGCTAACCGGGGTTATTCCCGCCATATGACACAGGAACGTCATAAGTGATACGACTGGCAAGGTCGATGAACCTGCATTGCCAAGCAATGAAGTCTGGATATACTTCAAACTCGCTGTGCAGGGAGGCACATATGCCTGGAATATTGTTTTATCTTCTCGTGCAACTGCTGGTTGTCAACACTTCTTTCGCTCAGCCAGACTGGAAGCAGGGGCCCAACTGGAAGCAGGGGCAGGAATTCCTCTACCGGGGTACTGTCAAGTTCACTGGGCAAAGTTCCGACATACAACTGCTGGAACAGTACACACTGGAAGTACGCGTGCTGGTAACGCGTGTTCAACAGAACACTTCTGAACTTGTCTGTTCCACCAAGCTGCTCCTGACCAATTCACCAAACTCAGACGCGACTCCTTCAGTCAAACTCACTTATCTCAATGTCGATCGTCTGGGGAATATCACATCAAGTACTGCAGCCAGCGGTAAAAGTATCATCATTGATGGCCCAGCCACCTTTGAAAATGGATTCCTCGTTCCACTTCCCACTGAACCGATTGCACCAGGCAAGCCCTGGGAAGCGATCGAGCCAGGTAGATTGCCTCGACGCCTGACTTGGACGCCTGCTCAGGATAATCAGGGTAACGACACTGTTCAGAGTGTTCAGGAATCGATTGACTGGCAACGGCCCCGTGGCGACTCCATCGCCTGGCACCGAACGGAAACCATGACGTTTCAACAGTCAGGTTCATTGCCTTACAAGGTACATCGCCTGGTAGAACGGCGTCCACCCGGACACCGGCAGGCTACGTATCAGATCACAACAGAGTACCAGCTAGTCAGTGCGGAACTGCTTCAAGGACCCATGCTCGAAGAACGTCTGGCCGACATTCAGGAGCTTCGCATTTTCCAGAATGACGTTGCTCAACTGAGCCAGGCCGCTCATGATCGACAGGCACAAAAAGCGTGGTCCAAACTTGCTCTGAAGTTGAAAGAGTACCAAAACGCCTCGGGCAAAACTCCGTATCGTGATGCACTCCTTACCTTACAGCAAACCGTTCAGGATGGTTTGGATAATCGGCTCTCTCCCGTGAAGTATGAAGTGGCTGAGAAATCGATCGAAGTAGGACAACTCATTCCACCATTTACACTCCTTACTCAGCACAGCACGACTATCACTTCACAACAACTGCGAGGCAAACCCTGTCTTCTCATCTTCGTTCAACCAGGTTCAGAACTCACAAAATCTCTCTACGAAGAGATTCCGCTCCGATTGAAGCGATTGAATTCCACTCACTGGACATGTTTCTTTCTGACCAGCAAAACTGGGAAGCTGCCTGATACCATTCGATCCGATTCGCCATTGATCGAAGTTGCCATGGGGCAGCCACTGCTGACCAGTTACAACGTGGTTGCCACGCCACATTTCGTGCTACTCGATGCAGACGGCACACTCATCGCCAGCATGGAAGGCTGGGGACCTGAAATAGAGCAACAGCTTGAAAAGCTGCTGAAACAGGAAATCGCCAAAAAGCGATAGAGTCGCTGAAACGAACTGCTTTCCAGTTACACGATTTCACAATCAGTCATTCGGTGCATTGTTGAATGCCTGCCAGATCATCCATTGCAATCCACAACGATGAAGCAGTTGTGAGATGTTCCTTTTGATGTGTTTGATCTCTGGATTGTTCTCATTCAGCGTTTTCAAGCTACCCTGATACCAGAGGAAGGCCTGCTGCAGTGCATGCCAATCGTTGCCGTACTGCTTGTAGATCCGCATGAGTTCTGATCTCGTAAATAATGTGACTTCGTGATCCGGGCCTAACGTCTTGCTCTGCAGTTCCAGAAGCTTCACGAGCGTCGCTCTGGTTTGACGACGTTTACCAGCCAACTCATATATCTTGGCAAGATTCGACAGCACGATTTGAGCATAGTAATGCGAGTCCCCATGTTTTTTTTCTACATCAAACAAAAGTGATTCGAGCACTTCGCTGGCTTCGTCGTATCGTTTCTCCATTTTCAAAAGTCGTGCATACGTAGATCGAAGCTGGATTACCATGACATGGTCGCTCTCCAACTGCTCCGACTCCTGCAGATAACTTTTCACTAACTGGCTGGCAGGTGATAGCATCGAACTATCCTGCTGCGACCATTCCACGTACAGCGAAGCTTGTTCGCCACGAATAGTCCAGAGATCCAGATCGTAAGCTGGTGCCCCCTGTTTAATCTCTAGTTCCAATTTCTCCAGCAACTGACTGGCTTCTCCAAATCGCTTTTGCTTCATCAACAGTCTGGCATAGGCACGCATAAAGCTTCGGAATTGCGACCACTGTTCTTTGTTCTGAGGCTTTTTTTCAGCCATCAACCACTGCTTGCACCTTGCTTCAGCCTGCTCCCAGTACTTCAGTTGCATCAATGCCTGTATTTCCACGCTGGCTGCACTCCAGCGCAGGCTGGCAGCGTCTTCAAATGCATCATCTCCAACATCCATCACTTGTTCGATGACATCGATGGCTGCCTTGGGGCGATTGAGTCGCAAAAAGGAACGTCCTAACACAAGACGTACCATCATCTTGGCTCGTGGTTGGTCTGGAAAAGAAGAATCGATCAATTTAGACGATTCTTCAAGCGCCTCAACTAACTTGACATCAGATCCCTTACCCGACGGCAGGGAAATACCAAAGGTCTTTTCAAGAAACTCGCTTGATTTCTCTGCATCTGTACGAAGCAATTGTTCTTTGCCATACGCTTTCTTGAGCAAGTCATTTAAGGCTTCTGCCCGAGTGCGTGCCTGTTCAGCCGACCTCCAGGATACCGCAATGACCACCCAACTGATCAAAAAGAGAAGCACCAGACCACCGACCAGCAATGCCTGCCTCCAGTGTCTCTTGACCATTTTCTGGGTGAGATACCAGAGTGTTCGCTGCCGTGCCTGAACGACATCACCCTTGAGGTAACGCTCCAGATCTTCAGCTAATTCTCCCGCTGATTGATAGCGCGCATCAGGATCTTTCGAAAGACCTTTTTCGAGTATCGCATCAAGATCGCCCTGAAGCATCTGGGACAATTTGGCAGGAGTCTGGTGACTATGACGGGCATGCTTCTCAGCATCAGCATGATTCTTGACTCGCCAACTGGCTGCTTCCACTTCACGGTTCTGGATCATGTCCAGTGCTTGCGACAGTGTAGCACGATTCAATTCTGCACGAGGTATGGGCAAACTGCCGGTGAGCAGTTCATACAAAATGACAACCAGTGAATAGACATCGCTTCGAGTATCAACATCACGTTGGCCGGTGCTGGCCTGCTCCGGGCTCATGTAGCCTATTGTGCCCAGCAGGCATCCCATTTGGGTGGTGTCAACTGCACCTGGAATCAGTGGTTGATAGATCGATTTTGCCAGACCGAAATCGATAATCTTAGGCACAGCCTCAGCATCTTGTTGCGAAACAAGGACATTGGCTGGCTTCAAATCACGGTGCAGAATGCCTCGCTGATGTGCGTGCTGCAGTCCGCGGCACATCTTGATTACCAGTTGAATACGTTCTTCAATCGTCGGATTACAGGTCTCACAGTACTTGGTAAGTTGTGGCCCCTGTACCAGTTCCATGGAAATGTAGAGCTTGCCATCTGCCGTTTTCCCATGCTCCCAGATGCGGGCGATATGTGGATCGTCCATTCGCACCAGTGCACGCACTTCACAACTGTATCGTGCCAGCGCATGCTCGTCATGCACATCAGCATGCATGAGTTTGAGAGCAACATCGCGCCCGATGTACTCTATATCTTCTGCTGACCAGACACTACCTGCGGTACCGCGTCCCAAGCACCGCTTAAGTAGATAACGACCCACCATCCGCTTTTTGTCGATCAGCGGTGGAGTGTTTTCCGAAAGGCGCGACTTCATCGGCTCTTGATTCAGAGCTTCAGCACTGGTGTCCCCAGTAGGTACGATGGGGGCAATCGACACCGAACAATTGTGGGTGGGATCGCTTTCAGTCAGGTACATTGGCTTGGCGGAGTATGGGTTGTAACAGCTGTAAGGATAATAACACTCTACCCTATTATAACGACAAACGACAGAAATCTTAGACAATTCACAACTTAAGTAAAATACCCCATCTTTCCCATTCAATCTATCTTATCAATT
>CAYPJB010000008.1:0-26529 GCA_964410845.1 uncultured Bacteroidales bacterium
CCAAACGATACAGTCTACAACTCTTTTTATGATAAAGAGTTACTCTGACACTAGGCAGTGTTGCCTGCTACTATCTTTCTGAGATCGTTTCGCGTTTCATTCCCCACAGGAGTATAGACAGCTCTCTAATATCGCCCACGCACCAACGGCTTGATCTCGCACTCGTACAACTCACGAAGTGCCTGATGCACTGCTGGGGTTAGAGGAGCGACGCTGGAAGCTTGAGCATTTGAGTGTGCTTGATGTGTCTTTGTTGCTCCGGGAATCACCGTGGTTACAGCGGGATGATCGAGCACCCAGCGTAAAGCAAGTGTGGCCATCGAAACAGTTTCCGTGGGCTTGAGCAAACTCTTGATCTTCTCTGCTAACTTCAAGCCCTCATCGAAAGGGACGCCTGCAAAAGTCTCACCAACGTTGAACTTCTCGCCGTTAGCGTTGAAGTGGCGATGGTCGGTGGAGGCAAAGCTTTGGCCAGCACGGAAGTTGCCACTGAGCAAACCACTGGCAAGCGGTACACGAGCAAGAATGGCCACGCCTTTGGCTGCAGCTTGTGGGAGTAATTCGTCTGTCAGCTTCTGTCGAAAAATGTTGTAGATCACCTGTAAGGCGGCACATCCGGGTTGTTCAAGACAGTAGAGTGCTTCCTCGACGGTTTCGACGCTGACACCCCAGTAGCGAATAAGCCCTTCACGCTGCAGTGTCCGCATGTTTGCAAACACTTCGCCTTGCTTCAGAACCTCGAACGGAATGCAGTGAAACTGTTGAAGAAACAGTTGTTCGATTCCCAGCCGTTGAAGTGATTCCTGTGTATGTCGTCGCATGGCATCCAGCGTGAAATTGCCTGGCCAACCGTTGGGGGCATCGAAACGTCGACCGAGCTTGCTGGCAATCTTGATGGCGTGGGAAGCAGACCCGAATTTCTTCAGAAATTGTCCGATGAGCTTTTCACTGCGCCCGCCACCATAGATGTCGGCAGTATCGAAGAAGGTTGTTCCGGCATCATAGGCAGCTTGCAAGACACCGATGGCTTGCTCATCGGTAATGTTCCCCCACTCCGTGCCACCTAGTTGCCAGGTGCCAAGCCCAACTTCACTGATGGTCTCAGGGTGCTTGCCAAATGCTCGGCTGTGCATGTGTTTTTCCAACGAGGGAGATTGTGGGTAGATCAGATTGGATCTGTGGTTGCATCTTACCGCTTTGATATGGCAGTACACGATACTCGTCTTGACAGAATCTGAGTTCTCGCTATCTCCGTCTGGCCGCGTGGGATGCTGTCTACTTCACTTGAAGCTGGGCAGCGGAATGCCATCGGGGGATGGCTTTTGAGAGATGATTCCGGTCATCTCTACTTTCCGAGGGGGGAAGTCTCTGTGAAAGTTGCCTGCTCCACACTCTGTTTTGGCCGTTTGCCTCTGGATCGTGCACTGAAGACCATGGAAGAACTGGAATTCAGCAAGGTGGATGCCACCATCTCGCCCAAAGGCCCGCATTTAACACCTGCTGAGGTAGCAGCTGACCCTGCCCGTTGCGCAAGACTACTGCGCTATACGTCTTCGGTATCGCCCGCTGCGCTTAATCTCGAATTTGAGCCGAACATTGATCATGCAACTTTTGTCAGTCAGTTCGACGCCATCTGCAAGCTGGCTCGCAATCTTGGCATCGCCACCCTTACCATGCCAGCCGCACCAACTGGTAGTGACATCGATGCTGAAGTGAAACGGTTGAAGGAACTCGTTACCCTGGTAGAGCCTTATGGAATGGTGCTCACCGTGGAAACACGCATCGGTACGCTCACCGAAATGCCAAACAACGCAGTCAAACTCTGTGAAAAGGTTCCTGGCCTAGGTCTGACATTGGATCCCAGCCACTATATTTGCGGGCCGAATCAGAACCGTTCCTACGATCAAGTCTACCCCTATGTTCGCCATGTGCATCTGCGCGATACAGGCCTGAGCCCGGACAAGATGCAGGTTCGTGTCGGGCAGGGTGAAATCGAGTATAGCCGCATTATTACCCAGCTGGAAAAGCACAATTATAACCGTGTCCTTACTGTAGAGATTGTGGATAAGCCCGAAAACCCGTTCCCCATGGAAACAGAAGTTCGCAAGCTCAAATTCCTGCTGGAAAGTCTGGCTGCTTAGTTAGCTGTCACTGACGCGAAGCGTCGTAGCAGAATTACTCTGCTACGACTTTTTTGTTGAGACTCTGGAAGACTGCAATCTGGGGACGCTAGCTAAATAACCGTGCAATCTCATTGCATCAGCCTCTATCATCAGCTAGTGTTAATCAGGCACAATATCGCAAATCACGAGACGTGCATCGCTCCCAGCACCCAGCAGACGCCCAACAATGCCCGCACTAGATAAGAACGACCTCTTTGCACAGTACCAGATTTTGGAAGATCTGGGAGATTTCCCCAGCTACAGCTTGTTTAAAGTCAAAGCCCCGAACGGTTCCATCAAGCTTTGGAAGAAGGTCGATCTTCAGTTTAATTCAGCCAGTATTGAAACCCGATTGCTACCAGTTATTGAGAAAGTTCACCATAATCACCTCAATGCTGTCAGCAACAGCTTCCTCTTCCCGGACAAGGGGCTGCTATTCGTCGAAAGTGATTTTCCGGTTAAAACGCTGCGGCACCGACTGGAAGAAGTGCGAAGTACTGCAGGTGGCTCAGGGAATGGCATTCCGATATCGGAACTTTTCACCTATTTTGCCCAAGTGGCAGATGCCATCGATTTCCTCAATACCGCTCAGCATCCATACCAGGGCAAGAGAATTGCCATTTATCACCGGGCATTGTCGCCTGATTCACTGCATCTCTTTGAGGAAAAAGGGAAGATCCTCTGCAAAGTAGGCGACTTCGGTCTGGCGAAACCCATCATCGAATCAAACGACGCTGCCCGGCATTCGCTGGGTCTTACGAATTACGACTACGCTCCGCCAGAGTTTGATGAAGGGATTACCACCAATACCAGCGATCAGTACTCACTGGCCACTACCTACGTCGAGTTGCGAACAGGCAAGCTGCCCTTCACAGGAACCCTGCTCCAGAAACTGCAGGCACAGCTGAATGGTACGCCAGATCTCAGTTTGCTGGAGCCCAATGAACGTCCTGTAGTTTCGCGTGCTTTGAGCCGCGATCCACATGCCCGTTTCCCTTCTTGCAAGGAGTTTGTCAAGAATCTCCAGATTGCACTGGGTGGGGTAGTCACCGTACCACTCTTCACCAATAGCAGCAGCTCATCTAGGACGGGCACATCAGAGCCTGCAGCCGCTTCAACAAGTAGTGGTGGAGGTGGAGCACTGTTTGGTTCAGGGAACAGTGGATGGGCCTTGTCAGCGAAGCCGGTAGGCCGCTCAGGCGGGGCGTTGTTCAACGTTGCAGCCAAAGGGCCTGTCAACACGCCGGCAAAGCCTGAAGGCTTTACGATGCAACCCACCGCACCTGTAGCTGTGCCTGCGCAGCCCGCTGTTGCAGCCAAGCCAGCAAAAGCAGAAAGTAAGCCCAGGAAACCAGAACCGAAGGAGCCTGCACGCCTACCAACTCCCGTGCAATCCGAAGGATGGAAGCTGGAGACGACTTCGATTCCCGATAGTCCCAAGATGACGGATGGTGTCAGTGAAAACTGGACACCAGGCAAAGTCACGGCAGGAAAATCCAACCCTGCTGTCAATCTTACACCGCCTGTTGTTGATGTGCCCGTACCAACGCCGCCTCCACCAGCGGTTGCTCCACCGCCCCCTGTCAAAGAATCGATGAGCCTAAAAGCGAGAGAAACGCTCGAACTGATCAAGAAAAAGCAAGGTGGTGTAGCCCCTTCAACACCGGTTCCCTTATCGATGGATAAGCAGGTGCCGGGTGCGAAGTTCTTGAACAGAGGTTCATCGCCGGTTATTCGCTTGCCTGCCAAGCCGGGCAGTCGGCCTGCTGGGGCCCTCGGTGAAACGCCTGCTCCTCCACGTCCTGCCAATATACCAGCACCTCGGCGAGCTTCTACGGATGCTTTAGGCACCCCCTTGCTGTCTCGTCCGCAACAACCTGCAGTATTACCTGCAGGTGCTGCAGCTCGCCGTACATCTCCTGCACCGTATCCAGCGTCGAGGCAAGAGTCGGGTGGGATATCACCAACTCAGCAAGAGTCGACAGATAGTATTCGCGGTACATCTGCAGCCGCTAACGGCACCAGTTGGATTACCATTCTGATGGTGATGATCGCAGCATTCTGCGTGGGCATGCTTGCTATTGCCTATTTCGCCAAGTAGCAAGATTAGAACTGTTCCAGGAACGCTAGGTCGTTCGACCAGAAGTAACGAATATCGTTGATGCCATGCAGCAGCATGGCAATGCGTTGTGGTCCCAGGCCGAAGGCAAAACCACTGTGGATTTTTGGATCGTAGCCGCCATTCTGTAGTACGGTCGGATGGATCATGCCTGCCCCCATGATTTCGAGCCAACCCGTCCCTTTGGTGAGGCGATCGCTGGCTTCATCAACGACAGGCCAACTGACATCCACTTCGATGCTCGGTTCCGTGAACGGGAAGTAACTGCTGCGGAAACGAATTTCCCGTTCCTGGCCGAAGAGTCGACGAACGAAGTTCAGAATAGTGCCTTTGAGATCAGCCATGGTAATGGAGGTGCCGATGGCCAACCCTTCCACTTGCTGAAATTGAATTTCACTACGAGCGCTGATCTGCTCGAATCGATAACACATGCCCGGCAACACCACACGGATTGGTTGTGGGCAGAACTTTTTCATCGCATGAATCTGCCCCGGGGAAGTATGTGTTCTCAGAATTACCCCTGGTGTGGTGGTGAAGAAGGTATCCCACATGTCACGTGCGGGATGCTCGGCAGGCATGTTCAGGAGTTCGAAATTATTCTGATCGGTCTCCACTTCACGACTTTGAAATGCCTGGAAACCCATATCAGCGAAGATACTCAGGATCCGTCGCATGGTTTGCGTTGCAGGGTGCAATCTCCCCTGGACCAGCGGTCTGCCTGGCAGCGTGACATCGACGACATCTGTAGCCAGACTCTTCTGCAGATCTGCTGCTGCGATCTCAGCGGTCTTCTTCTCTTCTGCAGCCAGGAGTGCCTGCTTGACTAGATTGATTGCCTGACCGTAAGCAGGCCGCTCCGGAGCAGGTAATGAACCTAGCTTTTTCAGTGCATCTGTAAGCAGACCAGTTTTGCCAAGGTATTTCGATGACCAGGCCTTGAGAGCAGATTCTTCTGCACAAGCGTTAAGTTCATCGAGAGCTTGGGTTTGGAGATCGGTTGGCGACATAGATTCGTCGATGTGTGCAGGAAGGAACAAAAGAAAAAGAGTGTCGACCGGTTAAGTCAACACCCTTGTTAGGATACAAGATCAGTGGAAAAGTTCGCTACCCAGCCTTCTTCACCTGATTCGCATTTGGGGCGAATTGCCTAGCCAGAGTAACAAGCTGATCGAAACTGGCTGGATCGTGAATAGCGATCTCAGAAAGCATCTTGCGATCCAGTTCTACACCGGCACGCTGCAGGCCAGCGATGAACTGGTTGTAAGGCAAGCCACGCATACGGGAGGCAGCGTTGATACGCACCGTCCAGAGCTGGCGGAACAGACGCTTGCGCTGGCGACGATCACGGTAAGCAAATACACCTGCACGGGTAACCGTGGTGCGCATCTGGCGGTACAAATTACCGCGACTCAGGAAGTAGCCTTTCGCCATCTTACGAAGACGTGCTCGGCGACGAAGAACAGTTTTGCCACTACGGGCTCGCATTGCAGTATCTCCAGCAGGACGTCGTTTCGACGCCGTAGGTCATATTTCTAGCGAATAGCCTCGTGCTACCAGCTACTAGTGATTTCCCTGAGTAATCGCCTTAACGATCTTCTTGGCTTCCGTGGTGTTCAGCGTGACCGAGGTATCAAGCTTTCGCTTGGCGGTACCTGACATGTGTCCATTCAGGTGACGTCGGCCTTCACGGCGAAACTTGAGTTTGCCTGTGGCAGTCACTTTAAAGCGGCGTTTGCTCGCTTTGTGGGTCTTCATCTTCGGCATAAATCATCTGCCAAATTCTAGGGGTGAACGCCTCTCAGTGTTCAAGGCGTGGTCTGTAAATGTAGGGGTAACACGTGCAACGACAAGACTATCTACCAGAATTCAACGGATACATCGATTTCTCAGGGGAATTCACCCTTTCCATTGCTCACAGACTTCTGGCAAAGGGTATTGCGTTACCGGGAGTCCGAGAGTGGGCAGTTGCTGTAACCGCTTCCAGCCACGGGTGATACGTTGTTCCTCGTCACGAACAAAATCCTGATCGAGCTGCCTTTTATCAAATGCGGTTGAGCAATGGACCGGTGGAAAGCCTGGATCCACGATGAATTGCGAAATAGCTGGGTTGCAGCGCAGGTGTCTTTCCTGTGAGTGCGTGAGCAGTTCAGGCGGCACTTCACCCAGCACATAACGCAGATACAACTCGGAATCGGTGATCTCTTCCACCTCTTCACCACAAACATCACACAGATAGCCCTTGTCACAACGTGCCATGGGTTACTCCACCGTCACGCTCTTGGCCAGGTTGCGAGGCTTATCGACATCGCATCCCCGAATCAGAGCGATCTCATAGGCCAGCAATTGAAGTGGTATCGCAACAACCAGCGGTTGCAGGCATTCGGGTACGTCAGGCACATAGATCACATCATCCGCCCGGTGGGCGACATCATCATCGTTCTCGCTGGCGATCGCTATGACCGGGCCACCTCGAGCCTTGATCTCTTCGAGGTTGCTCATGACCTTGTCGAAAACGCTGCCACGAGGCATGAGGAACACGGAAGGTGTTTCCTTGTCAACGAGGGCAATCGGCCCATGCTTCATCTCAGCAGCAGGGTAGCCCTCCGCGTGGATGTAGCTGATTTCCTTCAGTTTGAGTGCCCCTTCGAGCGCGACCGGATAGAGATACTGCCTGCCGAGGTACAGCATGTTGCGAGCGTGAGCATACTTGGCTGCCACTTCTTTGACACGATCATGACACTGCAGCGCCCGGCGCACCTGGTCGGGAAGTTGTTTGAGTTCATTGATGACTCGTTCGCCAGCAGTGAAAGACATGTGACGCATACGGCCAAAAAGAATGGCTAGCATTGTCAGCACTGCTACCTGTGAAGTGAAGGCTTTCGTGCTGGCGACGCCGATTTCCGGGCCTGCATGGAGGTACACACCACCATCCGCCTCTCGAGCAATGGTGCTGCCGACAACATTACAAATGGCCAGAGTTGGATGCCCCATGCGTTTGCTTTCCCGCATGGCGGCCAGGGTATCCGCCGTTTCACCAGACTGAGTGATGGCCAGGACAATGGTATTACGATCAACCGGTGGATTGCGATAGCGGAATTCGCTCGCATATTCAACTTCGACAGGCAGGCGTGCGAATTCCTCGAAGAGATATTCGCCGACCAGTCCGGAGTGATAACTGGTGCCGCAGGCTGTGAGGATGACTCGTTCCACCTGGCGAAGTTTCTGCGGATCGAGGTTCAATCCGCCGAAATGGGCGGTCATGGCCTCGAAATCGAGCCTTCCTCGCATAGCAGCCTGCAGGCTTTCCGGCTGCTCGTAAATCTCCTTGAGCATATAGTGCGGAAAGGCGCCCTTGTCTGCATCTTCAGGCTTCCAGTCGATCTCCTGGATGTTCACTTCAACAGGTAGTTCGTCACGATCAAAAATACGATAATTCTCAGGAGTGAGAATGCATAACTGGCCATCTGTCAAGTAAACTACTCGACTGGTGTACCCTAACAGGGCGCTGGGGTCAGATGCCAGGAAAACTTCTCCTTCGCCGATGCCAAGCACCAACGGACTGCCCAAACGTGCCCCGACGATAAGCCCCGGATCACGTTTGCTCACGACTGCCAGGCCATACGTGCCTTTCAACAGGGGGATGACTTTGCGGATAGCTGCAACCAGGTCGCCTTCGTAGTGATGGGCGATGAGATGGGCGATTACTTCCGTATCGGTTTCGCTTTTAAAGGTGTACCCCAGTTCTTTGAGATGCGCCTTGAGAGACATATAGTTGTCGATCACGCCATTGTGTACGACGGCAATGCTGCCATCATGTCCGCCCAGGTGCGGGTGAGCGTTGGCATCGCTCACGCCGCCATGGGTTGCCCAACGGGTATGGCTGATCCCGATGGTGCCCGGAGAAGGAGTGTCAATCAGCATGCTGGCCAGGTTGGCGATCCGACCTGCCTTCTTGCGAATGTGCAAGGTCGGCCCTGTCTGGGTGACTACCCCGGCTGAATCGTAGCCACGGTACTCGAGTCGTCGTAGTCCTTCGACAAGAATGGATTCTGCTTCACGAAAACCGGTATATCCAACGATGCCGCACATGGTTGCCTCTTGATGAACTGACTGTTCACTGCCCCAGATGAGTTGTTACTGGGAGTGGCTGGTAGAAAGTGGAACTCCGCCTGGATGGAGTTGATCTTTCGCCAGGCGAAGGGGTTTGTCGCTAGTCTGCTTCATTGCAAGAACTGGGTCTTTTCGACCAACCACACTGAAGCCACATTCGCCTTCGTATAACGGGCGAAGCGATTCCCTGCTGGTCAGCATCACGTAGGGCACACTTCGGCGATACGCTTCGTTCAGCGTTCGTTTAACAAGTGCCGCTGCGATACCTTGCCGGCGAGCCTGCGGATGGACCACTACGTAGTCAATCTGCCAGTTCACCGGGGCACTAACGAGCAACATGCCCTTGATAAGGGCTGTCTGTGGGTCCTGGATCATGGCGACGAAACGGACAGCTGGCCAGATGGTCAGGAACTTCTGCCGCGTTCGGAATTGCGAAGCAATGAAATCCCAGAGTGCCCGACAGGCAGGCTCATCGGTCAGAAATGCTTGTACACTCAAAAACGTGACCGAGTGGGCGACCGGTCGTTCTGCTGTCGGTTGATGAATGTAATACAACTCAGCTTCCGCTGACATGATTCGCCCTCTCACCACCTGCACCAGCATAGTTTAGGAACTTGCCTGCAGTCAACTCCAAGGAGGAGGGCGATACATGAATTATTCAAGATAGTGCGAAAGAGAACTGCCACCAATTATGGTGTTGCGTGCTTCTGAAGAAATGCCACGAAGTCACTCTCTTCACGAATCACGGCTAGCGGATATGTAGCTATGACCTTGAAGTCATCACCGACCGGTTCGATGATGGCATAAAGGGGCAGTTGCGACGTGTCGAAACGGGTCTTCTGAAACTGCTTGTGTGCTTCCGCATCATCGGTTTGACGATCTTCGATGGCTTTCTTTGTGTCCTTGATCTGGTCGCTGGTGTAATACTCCAGCGGCACCGTATCGGTGTAGAGCTTGAGCAACGTGTATTTGGCGAACTCGGCTTTCACATTGGGCAGCGAGAAGAAACTCCTCTCGTTCAATAAGCAGTTCGTTCACCCTACGCCCGTGAAATCGATAAAGATGCGTTGTTTTTTCGTCTTGGCATCCTGCAATCCTTCGGGGACAAAGGCAAACCAGCGTTGCTTTTCTTCAGACTTGTCGCTTCCGCTTCCACGGAAGGAAATCTTGAGTGGCTTGGTATCGCCACTGGGTAATAGGAACGCATCGATCCAGCTGTAAATCACCCCGGCGGGGCGCATCTTCTCGCCATCGGGACTGCGAAACATCGCAGGAAGTAGATACAATCCCAAGGCTAGGAACAGCATGCTCCACATCAACCGTGGTGTTCCAATCCTTGAGTTTTCGTCATGATCATCGTGTGGCAGCTTAAACAGACCAATCAGATAGAGCGAACAGAGTAAACAGATGGCAATGTAAAGTCCCAGTGCCAGATCAAAAGTGAGGTATTCAGGATTCCCCTTTTTCCAGTAGACCTCAGCAGTGCGTATGAACTTGATAGCTGCTGCCACCTCCAGGAAGCCCATCACTACTTTCAATGTGTTCATCCAACTGCCACTTTTCGGGAGAGCTTTCAGCCAGGAAGGGAACAGCGCGAGCACAAAGAACGGGGAGGCGAAAGCGATGGAAAAGCTAAGTGCTGCGAGGATGTTCCAGAGTACTGGCCTGGCCTTGGCGGTGGCTCCAGCGAACGCTCCCATGAATGGTGCTACACAAGAGAAGCTGATGATGGTGAACGTCATCGCCATGAAGATGGTGCCGATATATCCACCTTTGGCTTCACCCGCTGCTGTCCACCGGGTAAGGAAGCCGGGCAGGGTAATCTCATATGCGCCAAAGAGGCTGAAAGCGAAATAGAGAAACAACAGCCCCAATATCAAATTGGTGATGCTCATCTGGGTGAGCTGCTGAAAGAAGCTGACGAGCAGGTATGCAAAGAAGCTGAGAGAGACCACAATCGTAAGGGTGTAAATGAAGGCATTCAGGATAGCTTCAGAACCCTTCTTGTTCTGCTTGAGAAAGAAGCTCACAGTGATCGGGATCATCGGGAAGACGCATGGTGTCAGCAGCGTGATAAAGCCAAACCCTGCACCTGTAACAATCAAGCCAAGCAGCGTTTCTTCCTGCTTCGTGGCTGGTGAGTTTGACCCAGTGCTGGAAGTGATAGCTGCTTTCGAAGATGATGTATCTTTTGTCACATTCCTTTTGTCTTCGCCAGATTTACTGATTTGCTCAGGCTGCGTTGGCTTTTCAGCCTTCTGCTCAGCAGGTTTGCCGGAGTCTTTGACACCTACTTCAAAATCGAAGTTCTTACTGAAAGGCAAACAGCCTTGATCATCGCAAACCTGTGTTTGCAACAGCAGGGTGAACTTGACCTTTCCAGCTGGAATACCTTTCTTCACTCGTAGCGGTACTTCGAGATCGACCATCCCTTCGAAGATGGTAATAGTGGCATTCAGAGCTGCTTCGAGCTTGTCTTTTCCTTCAGGCTCTTTGATATCTCCAGCTCTTTCAACGGGAGCTTCACTAGCTGCCTTGACACGTATGGTTGTCGCAAAAGAAGCTGCGTTGGGATCCTTCTGCTTTACTGCGTACGTATGGAAGCCTTCCTTCACAAGGAGATTGAACTTGACATGAAAGACTTCTTCGGGCTTAACCTCCTTAGAACTGAGGCTGGCCGTAGCCTCCATCCGTTCGTCTTGCGCTAAGCTCACACCTGGAAGAATTAGAGCCAGGGTTATGAACAACATGCTTCGCATGAAGGAGATCCAGGGTTATGGTCTTAACAGTATAGTAAGCAGCAGCCAGTTTCATCAGAAGCACAATGCCTATTGGCTACGAGTCTCCAGGTTGAGCTCATTCTTACCCTGTGCGGTGAAGGTCACTGGGATCTCCCACGACTGGCTTTTCACCTGGCAGATGCCTGCCCCTTCGGTGCATGGGTAATACTCGATCATCACCTTCAGCTTCTTTGCTGCTCTCAGCTTCTCGCCAGTCAACTGCAATTTCCTGCTACCATAGAGTTCGCCGTAGGTCTCAAAGCACATGGCACGATTGCCATCATACCCTTCCACCAGGTAGACGATGGGGGAGGTGGGATCGACCTTGGTGCCTGCAGGCAAGCTGAGCTTAAACTCAAGACTGAGATTACCTGACGCTGCTAATGGTGTGGACTCGAGAGCCACGTTGACAACATTTCGGAAAGTGGGCTTGGCGCTGATGCTCGTAGATGGTGAACTGAGGCCGCTGATCTTGATCGTACGAACGGTACGTTTCTTCAGATCCACTTCGCGGATGCGGTGGTTGTTGGTATCTGCTACATAGGCCTTGTCTCCCACGACATGAATGCCTGCTGGTTCGTTAAAACGCGGAGGCTGATCGCTGTCTCCCGGTTTTCCATCGCCTACCAGCGTGAGAACCTGTTTCGACTTGGGTTCTAAAACCTTGATCTTATTGTTGTATGTATCAGCAATGATGACGTTGCTATTCCACATGGAAACACCCAGGCAGTGTTGGAGCAGAGCTGCCTGGCCAGTGCCATCCTTGTCGCCGAACTTGAAAAGCCCCGAGCCCAGCAGACTTTTTACTTCCTGGCCAGTGGTCAACGATACTGCCCGGACTGCGCTCACTTCAGAATCTGCAACAAAGAGCCAGTTACCATCGCTGGCTAGCCCGCTCGGTTGAGCGAATGAACTTTGTAACAATGTGCCATCAATGATGTCTTCGTTGCCGTTGCCTGCAAATGGAGCAATGGCACTGGATGTCAAATCCATTCGCCAAATCTGATGATGACCAGCCATGGCAATGTAAAGCATGTCTTTGACTAACAGCAGGTCCCATGGGCTGTT
This sequence comes from uncultured Bacteroidales bacterium, assembly GCA_964410845.1. GTDB lineage: Bacteria > Planctomycetota > Planctomycetia > Gemmatales > HRBIN36 > JAEUIE01. The sequence continues at coordinate 12,240 of CAYPJB010000008.1, forward strand.
GAGGGGAGTGTTACGTGCCGGGCCGCCGAAACTTCGGCCTTGTGTACCAACACCGGCGATAGTGCGAACCGTCCGCTTTTGCAGATCCAGTTCCCTGATCTGGTGATTCTTGCGATCCGCCACATAAAGAATGTTGCCTCGAAGAGCCAGCCCCTGTGGGTCGTTGAACTGGGCCTGCTCGAAGGATCCATCTTTGTTTCCACTTACGCCGGTGCCTGCAACATCGATCTTGTTGCCTTCCAGATCAGTGATGACAACACGATGGTTCGAGCTATCGGAGATGTAAAGCCGATTCCGGTCAGCATGGATTTTGCCAGGGTAGTGCAGGGGAGAAACTGGTGCAGCGGATTTCTCCTTATCCTTTTCAAGAGCAATGCGGATGGGCTTGCTGCTGAGTGTTTTCTTCTGTCGGTGCTTCTCAATCTGTTTGGCAATCACGGAATCGAGCTTTTGCAGGTTGCCTTCACCTGACACCCAGCCGACGGCGTTTCCTTCCGGATCAATGACCCAGAACGTAGGCCACGACTTTACCCCATAAGCTGACCAGATTCGCAGGTTGGCATCGTTCACCACCGGGTGTTCAATGTGGTACCGCAGTATGGCTTCGCGAATGTTCCTGGTTTCTTTCTCGGCAGGGAACTTGGCGGAGTGGACGCCGATCACAACTAGCTCGTTGGGGTACTTCTTTTCGAGCTTCTCCAGATCAGGCAGGATGTGAATGCAGTTGATGCAGCAAAACGTCCAGAAGTCGAGGAGAACCACTTTGCCCCGCAGGTCTGCCAGTTTGAGCGGTCCGGAGGTGTTGAGCCATGCTACACCACCATCCAGTTCCGGTGCCTTGCGGACTGATTCCTGTGGCAACGTCCCCACAGCGGAACGAGCACCTGCAACAGATGGTTGAGAAGCCTGTAGTACCAGTCCAATGAGACACAGTATGCTGATCGCCAGGCCAAAACGAGGAAAGTACATGGTATCACCCTTCGGGATAGGACATGAGGGTATACGTTGAGGTCACACTTAATGGTTGTGACATTCTATAGGGGGCAAACGGCCTTTTCCTCTACTTGCTGGTGAGTAATCTCTCATGTTCCCATTCCCCGAGGAACATGTTTCACGGGAAACACTGGCGTCATCCACGAGGTTCATTGTGCGAATACTACTCACAGTCGATACGTGTCAGTAGCAATGAGAAGAGGAACATCGTTTATCGTGAGCAACATTGTGGCGTTGAAAACCGAGTTTGACAGCAAGAGTTACTACATCGTATTGGTGCGTGCTCTCACCGGTGCTGTCCTCGGTTCTGCCCCTGGTATCGTTTATATCTTTGCCACCGGCCACAATGTGAACACGAGTACGTTTGGGGTTAGTCTCATCCAGTTGGGAGCTGGCATTGGGACTATTGCCTTGGGCCTGGCAGCAACCGCGGCTACCATCGTTGCAACAATGAAGAGCAGAGGGGCCGGGCAGCAATCGCACAAGGCGAAGAAATTTCACGAATATATGTCTCCAGAACAACTCCCAGTGATTCCACCATCCATGAAGCCCGAAGTGAAGGAAGATAAAGCAGCACAGGCTGAAAGCAAACCAGTTGCTGTTAGCCAGGAGCCAGCCAGGGCGAGCATGCCTGCTGTCGTGCCTCACTCAGCGGCTGCGTTACAATCGGAGCAACCGTCGTTTCAAGACTTCGATCAAACTCACTAACACCTTCCCCTTGGTCACATCTACTGGCGGATTATCATCTCGTCAGGTAAGGATGATAGTAGCGATCATGAACGGCTACTATGAGTGTTGTACCTTTACCACTGGAACTGGGTGACCTTGCTCAGGCAGCAGCTGCCTTTGAAGAAGGTCAGTCCGGACAACTGGCTACTTTTGAATTCTCCGTTTCTGACTCTGCCGCTGAATGCAACTACCTGGTGTTTGCCGGGCTTAGCACGCTCATTGAACAGTTGCAGTTCTTTCAGCTGGATCCTACTTTCATCGAATACCTTCGGTATCACCCTGCGTTTGCAGGAATCTCGCTTGGCTGGTTCGATCACCTTGGACAACTCAGGTTCAAGGGGGATGTCTGGTCGCTGGCTGAAGGAAGTATCTTCTTCGCACCCGCCCCGGTTCTTCGTATTACCGCGCCCTTTGAAGTAGGTGTGCTGTTAAGCAGTGTTGTGACCGGGATGTTGACGCACCAGATCCAAGTAGCAACCAGGGTGTCACGTTTACTATCTGCATGCGAAGGCAGACAACTGATTGAAGTAGCAGTTCGAAGTGCAGTCAATGCGGAACATGCCAATGTCACGACTCGTGCGGCATATCTTGCGGGGATAATGAATACCACCAATGTGGCAGCTGCCCGACGCTGGCAACTCCCCTCGCAAGTGCTCATGTCGCACGTCTGGCCGATGTACATTCCTGATGAAGTGGAAGCCTTCCATCGTTTTGGCAAACACTTCATGACGACTTGCATACCGGTGGTTGACACCAACGAGACCCTGGCGGGCGTGAAGCATGCCATCGCTTCTGGCGCCCCGCTTCAGGCCATCCGTCTGGATAGTGGTGATCTGTTTCATCTCAGCGTTGAGGCACGCAAGCTTCTTGATCAGAACGGACGAAGACACGTGAAGATCATTGCCAGTGGTGAGTTGAATGAAGACAAGCTATCTCGACTAGTCAGCCAGCAGGCGCCGATCGATGGGTTCGCCATAGGCTCCGCCATCCTCCAGGCAGCATCGATGGAAATCAGCAGTGTGTACAAATTAGTAGCAATCCAGGATCGTTCAGGAAGCTGGGAGCCGATCAGCAAAAGGACATCGGGCAAGCGCAGCTACCCTTGGACCAAACAGGTCTATCGCACAGCGGGCGACGACGGCGCTTTCACACATGATGTGATCGCCTGGGACCGAGAATCGCTGGTGGGCGAGAAATTACTTCAACCGATCATGAAGCAAGGCGAACTGGCAGGCAAGCTGCCGAGTATTGAAGAATGCCGTGATTACTGCATGATGCAGCGCATCCGCCTGCCTGTTGAATTGCTTGCATTAACACCTGTTAAGCAGAAGTATCCTATCCGTTACAGTGCCGCACTCGAGCAGGAGATGACCAGGCTGATGCGAATGCACACGAATCGATAGCGTCAATCGAATGAGTCATCGGAGAATACGAACTACACCTTGTCATTCACTGCACATCTTTTGTTGTCATGCACAACAGCCATGAAATACGCCGCTTTCCCATTCTAACGTGTACAAAAAAACAATGATGGAAAATGATGATATTGGCCTTTTTCATTCAAGTTTCTTGGTGTAGGATTCGCCCCGCTCTGGTGCTGATGAATGTTGGCATCTGAGTGTGACATACCACTGTCACTGATTGACAAGGATGTTGATCAGTGGCAGTTGTCGCCCTGGCAGATTACTGGTTGCCCCCGAAGGGAGTTGGTGGCATGAATCGCAATGCTGTTCTGTTTCGTGTAGATGGTACGAAGGCTCAGGGATGGGAAGCCTTTAATCGATGTCTGACTTTTGCCTATGCCCTGCAGCGCCGTCGTCGGCCTGCCCACTTCCTGAGCCGCCTGGAGCCTTCGCTCCTGGGCGCTCACATTAAGAAGGGTGACAATCAGTGGCTCTCCGCTGAAGCCCCCGTCGGCACTCCGGAAGATCTTGAAGAAATCACTCGCGAAATTCGCAGGCTGCGTCCTTCTGCCGTCGTCATCGACGACCCTAACTGCAGCCCGGAATACCTGTCTGAGATCATCGCCCTGGGGCCGATGGTTCTCTGTATGGATAATGAAGCGAACTATCGCTTCGCCAGCCAGATGGTAGTTCATCCCATGCTGAACAAGGCAGTGGGTGAATACGATGTTTGCCCCGGCTCCCAGGTGCTAGCTGGTCAGCGTTTTGCCGTCGTGCGGCCGGGCATCCGTCGTATCCGTCCCATTCGCGGTCAGGAGCCACCCGAGCCATTCCGTTGCGTTGTCTCACTGGGTGATGATCCCAATAATTGGACATGTCGAGCTGTGAAAGGTCTGCTTCCTCTCAAGCAGCTTTCCCGCATCGATATCCTTGCCCGCATGGGACATCCCAAGCTCAAGCAATGGGAAGAACTGGCGGAGACACATAAAGGACGAGTGACCGTCTCGATTGATACTCAGGATCAATCACGGCGAATTTCACGCTGTCATTTCGCCGTGACAGAAGCTGACACCGGCTCACTGGAATTAGCATGCGTTGGCGTACCCATGCTGATTCTGGTGCAGAAGGAAGTTTACTGGCCTACTGCTCAGCGGCTTGAAGAAGAAGGGGCTGCGAACCTGCTTGGATGGCATGAAGCCATCAAGGAAAACATGGTTCGCATGGCTGCCGAGAATATTCTGAAGGATCCTGCGGAACGCCGACAAATGGCACGCTCGGGTCGAGCCTTGATAGATGGCCGTGGCCCTGATCGCCTGGTGACAGCATTGGAAATCATGCTGCATCCTTCACGTTCCATTGATCTCCGGGAAGCAGCTTAATGTACTTCAAGTCCCCCTTCCTTATTGAAGGGGGAGTTGTTCTTTGTGTAGATGGTAAACTGACCTCCAATTAATCTGTCAGTTGACGCATAGATGACTGTTTCGGGAAATGATTTCGTTTGAACCCATTCTCTGAACATGGCACAATCGGTTTTTGTTTATCTACGAGTATGTCAGCCGTATGCAGCAATGGCCCGGTACTCCATCACCGCTGGGCGCCACCTTTGATGGCTGGGGCGTCAATTTTGCATTGTTTTCCGAAGTAGCTTCGTCTGTCGAACTATGCTTCTTCGATAATCCAACCGATGCAGTAGAATCCTCCAAACTGACGATCAAACAACACACCCACCACGTGTGGCATGTTTATGTGCCAGGAATTAAGCCAGGACAGCTCTATGGCTACCGGGTATATGGACCGTATGACCCTGCAAAGGGTTTGCGGTGCAATCACTACAAGCTTCTGCTCGATCCGTATGCTCGTGCTATCGTGGGGGAGCCCATTTATAGCACTAGCCTGTTTGGTTACGTGAAAGATCACCCCGAACACGACTTGTCGTACAGCATCGAAGACAGCGCGCCTGCCATGCCCAAGTGCCTGGTAATTGACAATTCCTTTGATTGGGGAAACGACAAACCGCTTCGGACTCCCTGGCATCATACTGTCATCTACGAAGCCCATGTGAAGGGGCTGACCTGGCAACATCCACAGATTCCACAAGAGCTTCGTGGCACTTTTGCTGGTCTCGCACATCCTGCTATCATCAAGCATCTCTGGTCGATAGGGGTTACAGCCCTCGAACTGCTTCCTATTCATCACTTCTTTGATGAGCCTGCGCTCATTGAGCGGCAACTGAGTAATTACTGGGGCTACAATTCAATTGGATTTTTTGCTCCCATGGCCCGCTACGCCGTGAATGGTAAGGATAGGAATGGAGACCAGGTTCGTGAATTCAAATTTATGGTGAAGGAACTCCACAAGGCAGGCATCGAAGTTATCCTGGATGTTGTCTACAACCACACGGCAGAGAGCAATCAGCTGGGACCGACTCTCTCGTTTCGAGGGATAGATAATCGCAGCTACTATCGGCTCAACCCTGATGAACGTAAAAAGTATCTCGACTATTCAGGTTGTGGCAATACGCCTAATCTTGTCCATCCACGTACCATGCAACTAGTGATGGATAGTCTTCGGTACTGGCTGACCGAGATGCATGTTGATGGGTTCCGTTTTGATCTGGCCCCTGCACTTGCACGAGGAAGTAATGGCGGCAACCGGCTCAGTGCTTTCTTCGATATCATTCTGCAGGACCCGATTATTTCCCAGGCCAAGCTCATAGCAGAACCCTGGGATTTGGGAATCGACGGCTATCAGGTGGGCGGCTTTCCCCATTTGTGGGCTGAATGGAATGGCAAGTATCGCGATTGTGTTCGTCGCTTCTGGCGAGGAGAACCAGGCCAGGTGCAGGAACTCGCGCAGCGGTTGACGGGTTCCGGTGATCTCTACGAAGCTCATGGGAAGAAACCGTACGCAAGCATTAACTTCATCACGTGTCACGATGGCTTTACGTTGCATGATCTTGTGTCGTTTAATACCAAACACAACGAAGCCAACGGTGAAAACAACCGTGATGGGAACGACTACAACAACAGCTGGAATTGTGGGGTAGAAGGTTTGCTCGCTCCACCGGAAGTGCAGGAATTACGGGAGAGGATGAAACGTAATTTCCTGGTGACGCTTATGCTGTCGCAAGGTGTGCCGATGCTGAGCGCTGGGGATGAGATTGGCCGAACACAACAGGGTAACAATAACGCGTATTGCCAGGATAACCCGATCTCGTGGGTCGATTGGCACGTGAGCGAATCAGGTCAGGAACTACATAATTTTCTTCGTGGATTGAACCATTTCTTCCATCTGCATCCCTCATTTCGCAGGCAACATTTCTTTCAGGATTGTGCTATTCAACAAGGGAAAACCGGGCTCAGCTGGTTGCGCTGGGATGGCATCTCGCTGTCCGAAGAAGACTGGCGAAATCCCTGGACGAAATGTTTCGGTTTAATGATGGATGGTGAATGCTACAACGAAGTAGATGCACATGGTCGACCACTCCGCGATGATTCAATGTTACTGCTCTTCAGTGCTGTCGAGAGTGATCTGCCGTTCAAGCTTCCCGAACCGCCAGCTGAAATGGAATGGGAGTTAGTACTTGATACCCGTTTTCCCCGTTTGCTTGAGCCGCGTCCACGACAACCACGACATAGCATGTACCCCTTGCAGGCTAGATCAATAGCGCTTTTCCGCCTGGTTCCGGAAGCGATTATCTCGTGACTTACTTCTTGCCTTTCTTGATCTCTTCCAGAAGGCTTTTGGCTTCGACGACTGCCTTGGTATCTTCATAGTCGATCATAATCTGTTTAAGAAAGTCTTCAGCAACACCAAAGTCCTTCACTTTCATCGCTCGTTTGGCGAAGCTCAGCTTGGACTCGGCAGCTGCTTCGCGTGGATCTGCTTTCTGAGCAGGCTTCTCCGAGTTAGTCTTTGCAACATCTGAAGAAGACTCTTTGGTGTTGTCTGGCTTGGAAGCCAGTGGAGTGCCACGGCGCGGAACCTGGACCTTGGCTTGCTGCAGCAACGCTTTCACTTCGTTGATGTCTATGAAGGTGGACAAAGCATTGGCTTCAATAACTCCCCCTTGTGTGACACCGACCAGTTCACCAAGATCGTTGACGAGAGGTCCACCTGAATCGCCCTTATTCGTAGGGTTCGAGCTTTCTATCATCCTGGCTTCAACTCGCAGTGTTTTGCCATCCGCGATCTCTGCCATAATTTTCTTGACGTAGACGCTCCGGACGCTGCCTTCGGTGTAGCTCCACATACCACCCGCCCCCGTATTACCAATGGTGTGAACGCGAGCGCCAGGTTTTGGGCTGTTCTGTGCCAAGCCGACCAGTGTTACACCTTTTGGCAGCTGCTTCATCTGCAATTCAACCAGGGCCAGGTCTTTGTTTTTGAGATACGCAACGATCTTACCCCTGATGGTGTTATTGGGATTACCCAACTTTTTCATGTAGAGTTCGCGGCTCTGTTCCAGGTCGCCTTTCTCGTTTTTAGCGGGGAACATCACCAGTACCGGATCATGTTTGCCATCTTCCTTGATGCAAGGTGCAACAACATGATAATTCGTAATTACGATCGGGAGGTTTGTCCCAGAAGAATGACCAATAAAGGAACCAGTGCCCGTTGCAACCATTCGGGGCTTGTCTGGCAGTGGCGAAGCAATGAAAACGCACGATCGAAGTGTTTTGTCAAAGAGTGTGTCAACATTCTTTCCCTGGGCCTGCAACGCACTGAGAGGCAGCAGCAGGAGGAAAAAGGCAGAAATACGCATAGTACTGCTCAATTTTGAGTGATAATGCATAGTAACACATCCCACGGTGCAAACCAGCAGAGAATGTCCGGTACATCGCATCAACTCGTCAGATTTCCTCAACCGATAAATTGACAGCACCCTGCAATATCGGCTATACTTACATTCCCTCCAGATTCGCCCGCCTACCGCGAGTTCTCTCCATGTTGTCATTCCTCAGTCAGAAACAGAGCCATTCCTGCGATGGCACCACCCGACGTGACTTTCTCAAGATCGGTTCGCTTGGGTTGGGATCCCTTACTCTCGCCGACCTCCTGCGAAATAGAGCTCAAGCGGCTGGAACTTCCGGCAGGCCAGCCAAGACGATGTCCGTCGTCTGGCTCTGGCTTGGCGGTGGGGCGACACACGTTGAGACCTTTGACCCCAAGCTCAATGCACCTTCTGAATACCGAAGCATAACGGGTGAAGCGAAGACTCGCATTCCCGGTGTCAGCATAGGTGGAACCCTCCCTCGATTAGCCAGCGTTGCAGACCGCATGGTACTCGTTCGTTCCTTCACCCATAACAACGCGGGCCATTCTGGTGGCACTCACTGGGTGATGACAGGGTACAATCACGCTCCGGCAGATAATGGTGCCGCACCGATCAAGCCTTCCATGGGTTCCATTGTTTCTCGTCTGCGTGGTCCCAATAACGACGCTGGCGTGCCCACCTACGTCCGACTCGGTGGCATCTACGCTGATGGACCTGCCTGGCTGGGGCATGCCTACGCCCCTTTCGATACCAGTGGCAGGGCCCGTAGTAACATGAATCTGAAAATCTCTGCACCACGCCTCGATGATCGTCAATCTTTGTTGCACTCGCTCGACAAGATTGATCGCGATATCGACAAGACAGGATTAATGCAGGGGCTGGACAGCTTTGAAAGCCAGGCATTCCAGCTCATCAAAAGTGGAGCAAAAGAAGTATTCAATCTGGAGAAAGAAGATCCTCGTACTCGCGATCGCTATGGACGCAGCAACCTTGGCACTCAATTACTGATGGCCCGCCGACTCTGCGAGGCAGGCTGTGGTTTCGTTACCATTCACTACGGTGGTTGGGACATGCATAGCGATATCAAACGAAGCATGGAAAGAATCAGTTTGCCGTTTGATCTTGCTGTCTCAGCATTCATCGAAGACCTGACTGCACGTGGGATGCTCAACGATGTGTTACTGGTGATTACTGGTGAATTTGGACGGACACCCCGTATCAACTCCAACGCTGGTCGCGATCACTGGTCGCAACTTAGTACGTTGGCATTGGCGGGCGGTGGACTGCAACTTGGGCAGGTTTACGGTGAATCTTCTGCAAAGGCTGAAACGCCTAAGAACAACCCCGTGACACCACAAGACCTGATGGCAACGGTTTGCCATGTCATGGGGATTGATCATCGTGGTCAATTCAAAGACCCCACCGGTCGTCCTTCATACATCGTGGAGACAGGCAGGGTTATTGAGGATATCGTGTAACGTGGTCGCCTAGCTGCGATCAGACTGCGACTGACACATTGAGCTAATACACTGGCGGAGAAATTGTGCAGACGTCAGTCCACAGCGCTGGGCCTGCGAAACCAATTCAGCAATCTGCTGACGCGACATAAGAAGTGAAACTTCCACGATGTCATTAGGAAGTTCGGATCGACTGCCTGGCTTCGTACCAGCACCAGGTACAGTGTTGGCATAGGGGTTCATGTTCAGCCGCCTTTCTGCGGGGGCAAGTAGCATACAAACTCAGCAAATGAGATGCCGTCTGCAAGACAAGCTCTCTCTTTTGCAGGTTCAGTGAAAATGCCCCTGTTTTTACGTGCAATCTGTCATCTGGCAAGCTAGATTACTTTAGTAGGTTGCCTGCACTTGCAGCGGTCATCGCCCGTTTTGTAAGCGTTGCCAAGACGCTTTGGAAGAGTTACATGGCTCCACTGACTCTCATAGCCATCAATGGTGGGAAACAGTATCCCCTTTCCAAGGATATGATTCTGATTGGCAGGCAGGATCTCTGCGACATTCACATCGATCACAAGAGTGTTTCCAAGCAGCATTGTCTGATACTGATTCGTGGCGAGCGTCTCTGGCTGCGCGACCTCGGTAGTACCAATGGTTGCCATGTGAATGGCAAACGGGTTCGTCGTGCCGAGATCAAACTCAGTGATATCCTCGGAGTAGCTGGGTTCAACTTCCGTCTGACATCGAAGGAAGCGAGAAAGAAACCCGTTAAGTCTGATGTTGGTACCACCAAGCTGAACAAGGATGACATCAAGCGGTTGGAAGAAGGGTTGCTGAGCAAGCCCAGTTCCAGTGCCCTTGAACCTGCCGAGCCAGTGGTACGCGTCAATACCTTGCCCGATGAATACACCCCCGTTCAGGAAGAGGAGTAGCCATGCGGTTCATTGTGGAACTTGTGGTTTTCCTTCTGGTGTGCTGTACGCTGCATTCCCAGGAAAAAGCAGCGAGTCTCACGCAGCGTCCTGGTGTGGATTGGCAGGCTTTTCTCGGTCCCGATGGCACTGGATGCACCCCTGAAAAAGGCTTGAAACCCTGGGGCAACAAGAGTCCAGCGGTACTCTGGTCGCTTCCCGTCGGTGAAGGGTATTGTGCTCCTATTGTTGTCGCTGGTCGTTGCGTCGTTTTTGATCGAGTAAAAGAACAAGTGCGCTGCCGTTGTCTGGATGCCGAGAATGCCAGGGAATTGTGGAGTTTCACTTATCCTTCGACGTACGAAGACAAGTACAACTATGATGGCGGTCCGCGTGCATGCCCGGTTTCAGATGGTCAGGCAGTGTACCTGCATGGCCCGGAAGGGATGCTGCACGCTCTCACACTGGCCGAAGGCAAACTGCTCTGGAAAGTTGATACCTTCAAGCAATTTGGAGTAGTGCAGAACTTCTTTGGTGTGGGCAGTACACCTCTTCTCGATGGCAATCGTTTGATCGTTCATGTTGGCGGCAGTCCGGAAGGAGACGCACGCAAGCCTTTTGATCAGATTGGTAGCAACAACTCTGCCATCGTAGCCTTCGATAAATTGACTGGCAAAGTGCTTTACCAGTGTGGCAGTGACCTTGCCAGCTATGCTTCGCCGCAAGTTGTCAGCTTGCATGGCAAGAAGACCGGTTTGATCTTTGCTCGAGATGGCTTGTTAGGTTTCGATCCTGAGAAAGGCGTAGAACTCTTCCGCTATTCCTTCCGTGCTCGCATGCTGGAATCGGTGAATGTCAGCAATGTCCTCGTGCATCAGGACCAGATTCTGCTTTCAGAGTCGTACGCAGCCGGTTCCACGCTACTACAGTTTAATCAACAGAAATGGGATCCTGTTTGGACAGCAGTCCCGCGTCGTCGTGAGCAAGGAATTGCAGCCCACATGAATACCCCCATTCGCATTGGCGAATACGTCTATGGATGTACTGGCAGGCAACCCAACGAAGCGGAACTGCGGTGCATTGAATGGAAGACGGGTAAGGTCGTCTGGAAGGAACAGCCGAAACATCGCGACTATGTGGCTGGTCGTGGAACTCTCACCTATGTCGATGGACATTTCCTTTATCTAGCTGAGGAAGGAGTTCTCTTCCTGTTAAAAGCTACTCCAGATGGATATCAACATGTGGGAATATGGGATGGCCGACAATCTGCGCCCGGTGGCCCGCCATTCCCCCAATTAGCCGAACCTGCCTGGGCTGCCCCAGTTGTATCGCATGGTCGAATCTTTTTGCGAGGTCAGGGGAAACTCGTTTGTTTGGATGCTTATCTACCCCAAAGCTAGCCTTTCAACTTGATACTATCCTCGCAATTGTCCATAATCGTAATACTTGAGTATGGTTCTGGATTCTCGTTATCTTTCATACCTTTCGTGGATCCTTAGCATTCTTTCAAGTAGTCAGGGAAGACGGCGTGTCTTTACGCGTCATTATTACGCTCAAGTAGGAGTCCAGTTCTGTGTCTTCTTCTGCCAAAGATGGCAAACCTATCGATACCACTACCGATTACGAGAGTATCAAAATTGATACTCACGAAGGCGATGCTGCTGCCAACACTGCCATGATGGAGAATGTCAGCAAGGATACAGATACTCAAAGTGCAACTTCTCAAACCAGTACTAAGGTATCTAAAGTCGATGCCTATACTCTGTTGAAAGATGGCTCTCAGCCGTTCACTCTTGGTGATTTCTCGGTTATTAAGAAGATCGGTCAGGGGGGAATGGGTGCTGTCTTCAAAGCCAGGCAGATCAGTCTCGATCGTGAAGTAGCGCTCAAAGTACTCGCCCGACACTTGGCGGATGATGAGAAATTTGTTTCCCGATTCAATCGGGAAGCGCGCGTCATGGCAAGGCTGGATCATGGCAACATCATCCGCTGCTACCAGGTTGGCAAAGAAAACGGCCTGGACTATCTCGCCATGGAATATGTCGATGGCTGCAGCCTGCAGGACCTCATCGATAAGCATGGCCGCTTTTCCGTGGGTGATGCCCTATATGTGACACTTTGGGTTGCTGATGCACTGCAGTATGCACACGAATTGAACCTGGTTCATCGTGACATCAAGCCGGACAACATCCTCATTACGAAGAAGGGCGTCGTTAAAGTCGCCGATCTGGGTCTCGCTAAACCAGTCAATGATGATCTGTCCATGACCGCTGCTGGCGTGGGCGCAGGAACGCCTCATTACATGGCACCTGAGCAGATGCGCTCCGCCAAGGAAGTCGATGGTCGAGCAGATATCTATGCACTCGGTGGCATGCTCTATGTCATGCTCACAGGCAAGAAGCCGCATGATGGCGCAACGCTGATCAAACTGCTCGAGCAGAAGGAAAAGGGGCGCGTTGAACCTGCCAGCAAACTCAACAGCAGTGTGCCAGACAGACTCGATCAGATGATTGAGAAGATGCTGACCAAGAACATCAACGCTCGTTACCAGACCTGTATCGAAGTGATGCATGATATGGATAGCCTGGGCCTTGCTTCGGATTATCTCACGCTGCTCTTTCCTGATGGTCCACCAACTGGATATGTCGCCAAGTCGAATTTCAGTGGACGGAGCACTGTTGGTGCTCCTCCTGCTACCAGTTCAACTACGACCAGGATACTGCCCCGAGAGAGTGACTCCGGCGTTGCTGAAGTCTGGTATGTTGCTGCTGGCACCACTGCCGAGGGCAAGAAAAAAGTCCGCAAATTAACCCAGAACCAGATGATGGAACTGATCAGGAGCAAGCAACTTCATTCGACCGACGAAGCCAGCAGGCAGGCAGGCACCGGATATCGTGCTCTTTCCACGTTCAAGGAGTTTGAAGCTCTCTTCCGTGCCCAGATTGCCAGACATAAGCTGAAGACGAAAGCAAAGAACCTGCAAAGTACTGATGAGGCGGACAGCAACCAGCAAGGAAAGTGGTGGGGTCCGCTCATGCAAGGCACTGGTGTTTGGGCCGTTCTCTTCGTTGGCCTGGTCATCTTGATCAGTGTTGCTCTGGCTCTCTGGTACTTCCTCTAAGCATCGCGATTTCTGCATCATCAAGTCAGCGCGTGTGATGAAAATACTGCATGAGCAGAGCACGGAGATCGCCTGTCACACTTTGTTATGTCTAGAATGCCCTCATGCGTAACACCTGGACCGATCGTCTCCTCGACCACGTCAATAAGCCTGGCTATAAGCCCCAAACACCGAAGGCACTAGCCAAGCGGATGCAAGTGCCGCACGCTCAGAAGAACGCCTTTCGAGATGCCATCAAGCAACTCGTGCGTGAAGGCGCTGTGAGCTTCGGCAAAAACCACGAAGTACGATCCAGCCAGAAGCCTGACCTCATTCAAGGAACGATCCGTATTACATCGGGTGGCTTTGGCTTTGTCCGCCCGACCAGTGACACCGTCAGCGAGGACATCTACATACCGGGATTCGCGGTGGCTGATGCCATGTCCGGTGATACCGTCATGGTCGAAATGGCCAAGGGAAAGTCACGCCTTGGTCCTCGCGGTATCGTCTCGGGAGTCGTCGAACGAGGCACGAAGCAGTTCGTCGGCACGTACAGCGAACGTGGCGGACAAGGGTACGTCATTGTTGATGCAGGTACCATCAACGAGCCCGTACACGTCGGCGATCCGGGGGTAAAGGGAGCCAAGCCGGGTGATAAAGTGGTGCTGGAGTTGATCCGCTTTCCGACGATCGATCGTGCTGGTGAAGGCGTCATCACCGAAGTGCTTGGGCCTGCCAACAGTGCTACTGTCGAAACCCTCAGTGTCATTCGCGCTTTCAATATTCCTGAACATTTCTCTTCAGAGGCCCTCGAAGAAGCTCGTGTGCAGGCCAGTCGTTTCAACGAGAACGATCTTCATGGCCGTCGCGATTTCACCAAAGAATTGATCATCGCCATCGACCCATCTGATGCGAAGGACTTCGAT
>CAYPJB010000009.1:0-3783 GCA_964410845.1 uncultured Bacteroidales bacterium
CTGGCGCGCGGGCGGCGCGGCAAGGTCGCGTCCGCCGACAAGGCCAACGTGCTGCTGGCAGAGGCGGAAATTCCCTACACCGATCTGGTGGAGATGGAGGACATCAACCACGACATGGCCCAGGTGGATGTTTGCCTGGTAGTGGGTGCCAACGACGTGGTGAACCCTGCTGCGTTGCACGATAAGAGCAGCCCAATCTACGGCATGCCGATCATCGAAGCGGAGAAGGCTCGCACCATCTTTGCCATCAAACGTAGCAAGAACCCGGGCTTCGCAGGCATCGATAACGAACTCTACTTCAACGAGAAAACCTGGATGCTCTTCGGGGATGCGAAAGTCATCGTCGGCGAGTTGGGAAAGAGTCTGAGTGGTGGCAGCGGGATGCATTAATCACTTGCATTCACCTTCGTCCCGAATTACAGTGCATACATCACTCCTTCAGGATTTCCCTCTCATGCAACGACGCGATTTTCTCCAGGCTGCTGGCATGGCAGCTGTGGCATCCACGTTTCCTCTCGGCTTTACTTCAGCCAGGGGGCAGGCGAACAAGAAACTGCTTTGCTTCACTCGTTCACAAGGCTTCCAGCACGATGTTGTTAATCGCAACAAGCCTGATGGCAAGAGGTTCCTTGGCGAGAAAGGTAAACTTGCCCATGCTGAACACCTCATCACCGAATGGGGCAAAACGCATGGCTTCGATGTCACCTGCACCAAGGATGGCCGAGTCTTCGTACCCGAAGAGATAGCCAAGTATGATGCATTTTTCTTCTATACCACGGGTGATCTGACCGAGGAGAAATCAGCGGACAATACACCAGCGATGCCTAAGGAAGGCAAGAAAGCGTTACTCAATGCTATCGCTGCGGGCAAAGGTTTCATCGGCAGCCACTGTGCCACAGATACCTTCCACAGTGCAGGCGACCGCAACTCCAATCAAGCGGTCTCAGAACGCGATCCTTACATTCAGATGATCGGTGGCGAGTTCATCGTTCATGGTGAGCAGTTCAAGGCCACGATGAAGGTCAGCAGCAACTTTCCTGCAGTGAAAGGTATCAGTGATTTCGATCTTCAGGAAGAATGGTATTCACTGAAGAACTTCTCGAACGATCTGCACGTCATCCTGGCGCAGGATAGTACTGTTGCAACCGAAGCCTGGAAGAAGAGTGGTAATCCCAAGCGGGTTCAGGGAGGCAATGCTTTCCATATCCGTCCACTGCACCCAGCTACCTGGGCTCGTCAGCATGGCAAAGGACGGGTGTTCTACACTTCCATGGGACACCGCGAAGATGTCTGGACCAACGAAACCTTCCAGAAGATCTTCCTCGGCGGCTTGTCCTGGGCCTTTGGTAATGTCGATGCCGATATTACCCCAAACATTGATAAAGTCACCCCGAAGGCTAGTGTGCTTCGAAGTTAGTGCATAACGGGTCCACTGGCTAAAATGTGACCTATTTGCACGATTTACGAAGTCTGGGTAAGTGAGCTTTTCACATAATCCGTTTCATGGTATATATCTCCCATTCATTCAGTGAAGATGGGAGAGATCATGGAACGGATTCTATGTTCTGTTGCAGTTTCGTTACTGATATTAGTTGCTGCCAGTGCTGTTGATGACACCAAGAAGGCAGGCACCGTTAGCCCACTTCCCGAAGAAGGGAAGATGTTCGGCGAAATGAAGCATGACTTCGGCATGGTGCCTCGTGGTTCGCAGCTCTTGCACCGCTTTCAGTGGCGAAATACCAGCGATAAACCGCTCGAACTGGTGGAATACCAGCGCTCCTGCGGCTGCACATCGGTCAGCATCTCTCCTCGCGTTGTCGAACCAGGTGCCATTGGCATGATCGATATGCTGATGGACACCAAGCCGTTTGCAGGCGAGAAAATCGTGAACCTGAGCCTCGTGTTTGGACCGGGCAAGCTCTACAGCGCCCAATACCAGGTGAAGGCTTTCAGCCGGGGTGATATTGTCTACAATCCCGGGCAGTTCAGCTTTGGTGTCATTAGCGAAGGGGCTACGCCAACGGGGAATGTTGATATCGAGTATGCAGGCAATCTGGATTTCAAAATCACCGGTGTAGCTGAACAGCCTGCCGGCGTTGATGTGAAAATAACCGAGAACTATCGTCGCCCTGGCACGGTGGGGTATCACATTACGACGACCTTAGCCAACGATCTACCCAGCGGTGATTTCAAACAGACCATCCAGTTGCGCACCAATGATCCCAACAACCCGATTCTGCCCGTGCTGGTGGATGCTACGGTGCGATCGTCATTGACCGTGGTGCCTGACAAACTCTTCTACGGTACCGTAAAGGCGGGCGGGTCCATGAATCGCCGGATTACGTTACGATCGTCAGCTCCGTTCCGCATTCTTGGAGTTGATGGACAAGGTAATGGTATTTCAGTTGCTGTTCCCACTACCACAGCGGCGGTTCACTCACTGCTGATTCAGTGGCGCCCTGTTGATACCGGCGAGATGAAAGCTGAACTTCGTATTCGAACGGATAATGAGAAGTTCCCGCTGGTGGTGCTTCCTGTAAGTGGTTTGGCTCAGTAATAGTCGAGTTATGGCAACTGCAATTTGTGCTCTTGAAAGCGTGAGGTCAGTTGCTGCAGATTCCTGGCATTCGCTTCGGGACGTTCCCGGGCGAATGTCATTGCTTCACGATAGCCGGCGAATGCAGCTTCCTTGGCCCCTCGATTAAATTCCACATCACTGAAATAGATCATTCGATCAACAATCATGGGTTGACTCCGGAAGTAAGGCATGGTTCGGATCACTTCGAGCAGTTCACGTGCCATTCGCAAGGCGCGATCCATATCCTGTGATGCGTTAACGAGCCCAACGTAGTTTGCCATCTGCAGAACGGTAAAGGGATGCTTGCTGCCCAAGTGCTTTTTCATGGATGAAAGTACGTCGATATAGATTTTCTCAGCTTCCGCATACTTTCGAGCATTGCGAAGCTGGTCTGCTTGAATCATCTTGACGAGCAAGCTGCCGATGGATGAATCACCCTTCTGGAAATATTGCATAGCTTCACTGGCATATTTCAATGCTTGAACACTTTGTCCAGGTTCAGAGAGTTTGAGGCTCGCCAGCGAAGCAAGAGCATAGCCAATATCGGGATGTTGATTCTTGTGCAGCTTTCGCCTGATACGCAACGATTCCTGTAGATAGCCCTCCGCCTTACGACGGGAAGCGTCTATAAACTGAGGTCCTTTATCGCTGAGAGGCTGATAAAAAGTGATATTACCCAGACTGAAGAGAGAATCAGCAACCAGCAGATGCTCATCTCCCCAGCGTTTCTTTCTGCTAGCAAGTACCTTTTCAAAGTGCTTTCGGGCTTGTTGATAGTCACCGGTGTCCTGCGCAATCTGACCCAGAAGATGATAAGCATTTACTGTTTCTGTATCTTCCTCGCCCAATTCGTTCTTGAAGAGCGTGTAGCATTCATTTGCAAGCAATTGTGCTTGTTCATAAGCACCTAGCGAATGATAGGTGCGGCTCATGGCAAAGAGCAGACGGGCGCGGGGGAGTGGCTGATCCTGTAAATGCTTGCCAATCAGTTCCTGACCACGTTCCAGGAAAACAATCGCTGTCTGCAAATGGTTTAACTCATCAGGGGATCGAAAACCTGTGTTGATTCCTGCAATAGGGTCAGCTGTTTGAAACAGCTGCGTGAGATAGTCTGTTATTTTTTGAGCAGACTCTTCCTGTAATTGAGCCTTCTGCTCGCTGAGCATGGCTTTAGTGCGTTCCTGCCCGAGACGCCAGGAGCCAAT
>CAYPJB010000009.1:3883-26141 GCA_964410845.1 uncultured Bacteroidales bacterium
TTTTTGAAGCAGCTTGGCTTCTCAAACGACGCTGCTGCAGCACGGTTCAGGTTGTCTTCCCTTGTTAATTCCTGATAAGGCGGGCGGTTGCACAAAATCGTGTAGAGCGTGGCCCCGAGGGCAAATACATCGCTCGCTGTCGTGATCTGCTCAGCATCGCCACGGGTCTGCTCCGGCGAGAGATACGCTAGAGTCCCACGGATATGTGTTGTGTAAATGGTCTCCTTGTCATGCTGATTTTGTCTGGACGTGGTACCTGGTGATACATCCTGGTTTGATGACTTGGCAAGTCCCCAATCCAGTACTATGGCTTCACCGAACTCACCAAGCATGATGTTCTCGGGCTTAATGTCCCGATGGAGCACTCCTTTGCTATGGGCATAGGCAATAGTGCGACACACGCTGGCCAGGTGGTTGATCAAACGACGAATAAAGAGACGTCGTTCGGATACTGCTTTGACTGAGAGTTGATGATAAGTTTCAATGGCCTGGCGCAGCGTTTGGCCATGGATCATCCGCATGCTGTAGCATGGTCGTCCTTCTGGCGTTATGCCTACCTGATAAATCGGAACGATGCCAGGATGTTCCAACTGGCTGGTGAGCTGAGCTTCCAGCATGAAATCGTTGCAGGCTTGTTTGGATTTGCACCATTTATCGAGAAGCACTTTCAGTGCTACCGGCCTGTTGAGATCGTGGTCTGTAGTCAGGTAGACTTGCCCCAGCCCACCTGCTGCTCGTGGTTCCAGGCCTTGGTAGTTGGTATGTAACTGCAGTGTTGCAGGTTGCTGCGTGATGTGACTTACCATGTCTGCCAGGAAATCACCCTGGTTCCAGGGCAGAGGCAGCACCTTGGCATACTCTTGCTCTGTTAAGACTTGATCCAGGGTTCGCCGACGCTCGATATCAATTCGTATCACTTCCTTCACATACTCTTCGGGATCATCTGCTTCAATAAAGTCGGCAACGGAAGGTTTCTTGTCGCCCTGCCAGGCTACATCAAATGCAAGCAAACGTGCTTCCAATTCTGCTGGAAAGATTGGATGCGATGAAGAAGATAATGAGTTCATCTCATTCTTCCTCTTGATACATGTTCTGCAAACAAGCCTTGGCACGAGCCAACTGCCGGAAGACCGTGCGTTCTGACAGCCCAACCTTGTGGGCAATTTCTACTGGTGAATAGTTCTGCAGACTGAGTTCCACTATCTGCCTTGTCAGACCAGGTACAACCTGGAAGAACCCATCCAGGAGATCCAGTAACAATTGAACTTCTTTTGCTGCAGGCTGTCTAAATGACGTCGAATGCAGCAAAGCATCATGCTCCAGGTACTGCACCTCGAGAGACAGTTGCCGTTTGCCAGTAGTGTAACGGCGCAGGTGATATCGGCATTTGCGTAAAGTCATAGTGGCCAGCAGTGCCCACAGATCCTGGCTGGTCTGCACTGTGATAATCTGGTCGTTGCAGGCTCTGACGAAACTGGCCAGTGCAGATTGTACTACGTCTTCCGGGTCCAGTTTCTGGTGCAGAAGGCCCTGGAAACGAGACGAGGCCAGGCGCACGAGCCGTTCTGCGTAGCGAGAATAGGCCGTACGAAAGACATCTGAATTCGATGAATTCTTGAAGTAGGTCGTGCTACTGCATGCCATCAGACACCTGCTGTGGGGCTCTAGCTTAAGACTATCTCATTTTCACAGGGAAGTACACGAGTTTTTGAAGGTAGGACGAAACGGTTGAAGCATGGTGTTCCACCCCTATAACTTCAGAGTTAGCGACCATTCCAACATGGAGTTCATCAATGGCAGTGCGTGTAGCGATCAACGGTTTCGGACGAATTGGCCGCATGGTCATGCGGATTCTGGCCCAGCGAGGTGGTTTCGATGTAGTAGCCATCAATGATCTGGACGATCCCAAGGGCCTGGCCCACTTGCTCAAGTATGATAGCGCTCACGGCAAGTTTGATAAGTCGGTCACCGTCGATGGCGATGTCATGACTGTTGACGGCAAGGCCATCAAGGTGCTTAAAGAGAAAGTACCTGCCAACCTGCCTTGGAAGGCCATGAATGTTGATCTCGTGATCGAATGTTCCGGTGTGTTCAACGACAAGGAAAGCCCCAAGGGTGGCTTTGGCGATCACCTTAAAGCTGGTGCCAAGAAGGTCATCATTTCTGCACCTGCCAAGGGTGAAGACATCACCGTGGTGATGGGCGTCAACGATAGTAAGCTTACCAAAGAACACCACACCATCTCGAATGCCAGTTGTACCACGAACTGCCTGGCGCCGATGGCGATGGTTCTGGATGAGAGCTTTGGCATCGTCAATGGCGTGATGAACACTATCCATGCCTACACCAACGATCAGCGTATTGCTGACCAGATTCACAAGGATCTGCGTCGCGCACGTGCTGCTGCGATCAACATCATCCCCAGTTCCACGGGTGCAGCCAAGGCAATCGGCCTGGTGTTGCCTCACCTGGCTGGCAAGCTCGATGGCTTCTCACTCCGCGTTCCTGTCATCACCGGCAGTGTGACTGACCTGACCGTGGTTCTGAAGAAGGAAGTATCCGTCGAAGAAGTCAACGCAGCGGTCAAGACAGCAGCCGCTGGTAAGCTCAAGGGCATCCTCGAATACAGCGAAGAGCCACTGGTATCGTGTGATATCATCGACAACCCACACTCATGCATCTTCGATGCCCTCAGCACCCTGGTAAACCCCAAGGGCAAGGGCACCATGGTGAAGGTACTCGGCTGGTACGACAATGAATGGGGCTACAGCGCGCGAACTGTCGATCTGGCAACGAAGGTAGCTTCGATGATGTAGACCAAGCTTTTAATCAGAATACGCTAACAGGAGAGAGCAATCTCTCCTGTTTTCATTGCTATACTGGTCCAGCACGCTGACTTGCTCATTCATGCCTTTCATCTCCATCTCATCTGCTCGTATCAGGCATATTCATGCTTGCCTAACCGTTAAAGTTGCGGTATTTTCTATGTAGTTAGCGCAAGATGTACCTGCTGGTGCATCTAATCGTTAACCCACATCTCTTTTTTCAGCGTCGCTTTCCGTTCTGTCAGTCCGAGCCACGTACACTGTGGTATTCTGTAGGATGACGAAGAATGGGATGTTCTTCCGACGCATTCGGCGAGGTATGTCATGGCACGACGGTTGTTTATGCTCGCTTGGCTCGCGCTGGTAGGCGTGTATTGCCCCTCCATCATTCAGGCAGACGATCCACCTTCAACGCTTCAAGATGCTGCCACCCGTGCCCGGCTGGCCAAAGATGCATTGAAAGCCACAGTCGAAGCAGCGATCAGCAAAGCTGGCAAGCTGGATGCTGATGCCGCCTCGATCGTGCTGCAGTCAGCAGAAAAGGACGTAAACGAAGCCAGCTACCTCACCCCGGAAGATAAGAAGTCGTTGCTGGGGCAGATCACTGCCCGCAGGAAGGAGCTAGCTAGGCCAGCCAGCAGCACGTCGGCATCTGCACCGAAAACGCCTCGTGAAGAAGCTGAGCAGAACGATCGAATTCGCGATGAGCTGAATATTATCAAGGCTCTCGATAAGAATGGGGACTCTGCTACCGCCAAAAAGAAGCTGAAGGAACTGGCTGACAAGTATCCCAACAACGCAAGTATCGGTCAGTACCTCGAAGTGACTTCCCGCACCGAGATGCTGAAAGACTACAACCGGTTGAACAAGATTCGTGGCAACAACGAGCAGACAGCTCTCAATGATATCGGGCCAGGGACGGTGCCTCCCAATGGGTCAATCAAGTACGATGAAAAACACTGGGGAAAGATCACTCGTCCTGATTCAGGACGCAAGTCTTTTGGCAGTGTGGCCAATAATCTGAGTAAACGTGAAAAAGAGATCCTGGCCATCCTTGACCAGTTCAGCAAGACACATTTCACATTCAACAATACCTCTTTTGAACAGGTCAAGAAACAACTCGAAGAAGAGTTGGGTATGCAATTAGTCATCGGAAAACAAACGATGGAAGAAGTCCGACTGACCTATGAAAGCACACTGAGTTATGAAATACCCAAAGGTGTTACGAAGCGGAATCTACTGAAAAGTGTACTCAGTGAGCTTGGGCTGACCTACATCATCAAGGGTGAGGTATTGCAAGTCGTCAGTTTCACGCAGGCCAAGAGCGAGCTACGAACTGGTATGCTTGACGTTGCAACCCTTTTTCGCAACGGTCAAAATGCTGACAGCTTGATCAAGCTGATCAAGACGACCATCGAACCTGATTCGTGGGAAGGCGCTGGCGGAAACGGCACGATCACTTACGCCGGCAATGGCATGCTGGTGATCAAGAATTCCGCTGAGGTTATTTATCGTCTCGGAGCTCGCCCGAAGTAAGTATTCTCCAGTGAAGATAAGATGCAGGAGAGAGAAATCTCTCCTGCTTTATTTTCGCAGGCGAATCAGATAGTAAACAAGGCTGGCCATGGCGACGAAGAGTGCTGGCAGGAGCAGCGTCAGAGAGAGTGCAGCCACTTCTGTATCGGCCCCGGCATGTATCAGTTGAAATACATGATGTGACAAGGGCAGGAACCCCGGGGTTGTTACCAGCTTGCTGGCGCTGATCTCACCCAGTGTGAGCAATGTTACTCCAAGCATCAGCACCAAGGCAGGTTTCCAAAGCACCGGCCAGTAATGCAGGCAGAATCGTTCCCAAGGCGAAGCACCTTCCAGCCAACTGGCTTCTTCCAATCGCCTGGGCAAAAGCATGGCTATCGGCCAAAGCACTAGCCACACCAAAGGAAAGAATCGCAGCCAGGCTATCCAGATATTCGGCACGGGTGATGGCTCGCCATAGAGCCAGGAAGAGAGCAGACTTCCTCCAGGTAATTGGATCAGAAATTGGATGAAGCTGAGCAGCCCCAGTCCCAGCAGCGGCCCGGGCATTGCCCAGAGCGCAGCGGCCAGCCACCAGGATGATTGCTGTATTCGAAATGAATTGCGTGCGAGCCAGACGAGCAGCAGAGTGCTGAAAGCAGTAATACCCCCGGCTATGGTGGCCATCCATAGGCTTTGCCCCAGCGGGCTGGTGTGTTGGTTGATGCTCTGTTTCATTCGTGTCAACAGGCTTATTGCTGACCAGGATGGTTCGGTTCCATATTCCATTCCCGCACGCAGAATGAGCCCGGCAAGTGGTATGAGGATAAGCAGGGATACCAGCAGCAGCATCCACAGTTGTGCGAGCCACTGCATATGCCCTAATGGCAGTCGACGCTGCCTTGCAAGACTGGGTCCGACAGCGGGAAGTTGCTTCTGCCAGCGTTGCATGTACCAGCCGGTGAAGAGCATCAGCAGAACTGTCCAGGGAAGTGCCACTGCTAATGCACGTGGTGCATCTTCCATGCTGCCACCATTCAGTTGCAGATACACTTCCTCCGCCAGTGTTCGCACTTTAAAGAAGTCCGTCACTGTAATCTCATGCCAGGCAGGCCAACTCACCATCACGATAGCCAGGCTCACACAAGGCCAAAGTCGAGGTAGCAGCACATGCCGAAAGACTCGACCAAAACTGGAATACAGTAGCATTTCCTCTTCCAGTTCTGGCTCCACCCACAGCAGGCCCAGACTGATGATGAGCACTACCCAGGGTAGTCCGATACAGGCATGCATAAAGAGCGTTCCCATCCAGCGTGCCTCCATCGACCATAATGCCGGAAGTGGCGCACCACATTTCTGCATTACCAGGTACCAGCCGCTCAGGAGCATCGGCAACGGCAGGAAGAGCGCCAGACCCAGCACGATGATCCAGACTGATCTGCAAGCGATGGATGTGCGTGCAAGTAGGAATGCTGTCGGGCAGCCGAGCAACAAGGCAATAAAACTGCTTCCGAATGCAATGCCAAGAGTGTTGAGCAGCAATTCGAGCAGACGATCAGCTTCGAACCAGGCACGCCAGGCCGAGGGTACACCGAGTAATTCGATGATGGGAAACAGCAGAGGTCCCACGGCTATCACCAGAATGGTGATAACCCAGATCAATCGGGCAGTGAACCATCTATCACGACGCATCATCCCTTCAAGCTACAGAATAATGCTGGCTGATGATATGCTCGTGCGAGTAAGATAGAACCATCCCTGGGAACCCATCATGGCTCAAGAAGTGGCGGCGCTCGCCAACCGTATCATTGCCAACATCGAAAAGGTTATTTTCGGTAAACGACAACCCGTGGTACTCGCCGTCGTTGCCGCGTTTGCCGAAGGGCACATCCTTCTGGAAGACGTGCCCGGCGTTGCCAAGACGATGCTGGGCCGCAGCCTGGCACGTAGTGTCGGATGCAGCTTTAAACGTATTCAATGCACTCCAGATCTGTTGCCAACCGATGTCACCGGGGCATCCATTTATAACCAGAAGAAATCAGAGTTTGAATTCCGTGCCGGACCGATCTTCGCTCAAATCGTTCTGGCCGACGAAATCAATCGTGCTACGCCGCGCACCCAATCATCATTACTGGAAGCGATGGCAGAAGGCCGTGTGACGGTCGATGGCGAAACCCACGTGCTTAAAAGCCCATTCGTCGTCATTGCCACGCAGAACCCTATCGATCACGAGGGAACATTTCCGTTACCTGAAGCGCAGTTGGATCGTTTCCTGGTTCGACTGAGCCTGGGTTATCCATCGATGGAAGAAGAAACGAAGATGCTGGATCGCTTGCAGAAAAGTCATCCGATTGATGATCTGGAACCGGTATGCAGTGAGAGAGAGTTGCTCAATTGCCAGAAAGTTGTTCGCGAGGTCTTTGTCGAAGACAAGATACGCAAGTACATGCTGGATCTTGTTACGAAAACCCGTGACCATGATGATATCCGTCTGGGGGGCAGTCCACGTGCCAGTATTGCCCTCTTCCGCAGTTCACAGGCTTTGGCTGCCATCCGTGGTCGCAACTTCGTGCTGCCGGACGATGTGAAACGCCTGGCCGTTCCCGTACTGGCTCACCGTATCATCCTGAAACCTGAAGCACGCCTTCGCAAGCTGAATGCTACCAAGGTAGTAGAGCAAATCCTCAGCGAAACAGCTGTGCCGGTTCCAACAACTGAAGCGAAAACAGCATAGCTGTACTCAGGACTCGAATATTGATTCGCTGGATACTTGCATCGTTGGCCATTCTTGTCATCGCCCTGATCTTCGGGTTAGGCTTGCTGGCGTATGCGATGTATACACTTCTCGGGCTGATCTTTGTCAGTCGCTTTCTCGCTGCATCCTGGGGGCAGAACATTTATGCGGAACGTACGCCAACCCTGAATGAAATCGAAATCGGTGAAACGGTGCCCATCACAGTCAAGATCGGCAACCGTGGAGCCATTCCCATACCCTGGGTGCTGGCCGAGGACTTCCAACCTGAACAATACACTCGGTCAAAACCTCCTCGACTGAAGATAGAAGGCAAGCGGCAACGTATCACCCTGCTATGGGGCAACAGTAACAAGAAGCTGCGTTACGAGATCACTCCCACCATGCGTGGCTTCTACCAGTTTGGCCCACTGGTGCTCGAAGGTGGTGATCTTTTTGGTCTGTATCGTCGGTTTCGCGTTGCAGCAGCTCCCCAGTTTCTGCTTGTCTATCCGAAGATCATTCCCCTGGAGGGGTACGACCTGGCATCACGTCGTCCGGTTGGTGAAATACGTCTGACACATCGGCTGTTCGAAGATCCGACACGAATCGCCGGGGTGCGTGCATATCAACCGGGCGATTCCATGAACCGGGTACATTGGCGGACCACTGCCCGGCTGGGGTCGCTGCACTGTAAGATCTATGAGCCAAGCACTATCGCCGGCGCTACTATCCTACTCGACTTTCACATCAAGTCATTCCACAGTCGAGGAGAGCCGTATCGTTCGGAACTGACGGTAACAACTGCCATGTCGCTAGCCAATGCGGTGTATCAGATGGGGCAGCAGATAGGTTTTGTGACGAACGGACGTGATGCCGCCGAACGCATTCGGCTCGAAGGATGGGACTCGGATGACGACGATAAGGTGGCAGATTTCCTGACTCGGCGACTAGCTCTGGCTGAAGCAGCAGCCAGCGAAGTTCACGCCCGATTGCAGCCCGTGGTAGTGCCTACTCGCCGCGGCCCGGAGCAACTACAGCATCTGCGTGATACCCTGGCCCGACTCGAACTGAACGAGGGTCTGGAACTGCCTGATCTCATTGATGAAGCGGAAAGCCATTTGCCACGCGATGCGACGGTGATCGCCATCCTGGCAGCTGTGACCCCGGCTACAGCCATCGCACTCGGTGCCTTACGGCAAAGAGGTTATGCGGTAGAGATTATTCTTATCATTATGGAGAGAGACCAGCACGAAGCAGCCTTGCAACTGCTCGCCAGTGAAAATCTTGAGGCCCGGCATCTGCAGGATGAGGATGCCATTGCAGAGATATGCCGACGACAGGCATTACGATAGCACTATTGCTATTCTTCCCGGGAAGCGTGTATCCAACTCCAGGCCACGTCAGCAGATAGTTACTTATACTGGCTACGAACGTGTTCAGGCCAATCCATGGGACACCCCAGGTCCGTGAGCGCTTTCTGCAGATCGCCGATATGCTTCTGGCGAATTGCAACCGCCGGTTCACCCTTGATCACGCTCATGGCGGCTAATGCACCTGCCGCCTCGCCGATAGCCCATTCTACGGTGTGCAGACGATAGCAACCGTTGGTCATCTGGGTCGTACCCAGGTTCTTGGCTGCAGCCAGCACGTTCTTCACACGAATGGGAATCAAGGCGCCGCAGGGGATGCGGAACGGATAGCAGGCACCACCTTTGCCATCCTTGCCTCCAGTGCGTGCGTGTAGATCCATGTAGAGGTAATGACCGATTCCGACACTGTCAGGATACGGTTCGGATTGTTCAGCCAGTTCTCCCTTCAGGTTAGCCTTGCGCCAATCGGGGCTGACGTGCTGCATGACAACACGCGTAATCGGCTTCAAGCGACGGCATTCACGTATGTAGGGATATTTTGCCAGGCCATCCGCAGTACCAGTAATGTCTTTACGGAGCCTCAAGCCAGGATACCCTGTTTTGCCATCGGGACGGGGCGCTTCGGTCTGCATCCAATACAGCAGTGAAAGGCTGAGTTGCTTGGCCAGGTAAAGGGCCTTCTTCTTTGCTTCCTCGCTGACTCCGATAATCGGTTCTTCAAAGTAATCGTTCTGGCCCCAGTTAATCAGGCTGATATCACTGGCAAAACTGCCTTCCTTGTAAAGCTTCTTGTCGATAAGTCGACGGTAGGTCCAGTAGTTGGGGCCTTCCGGTGTTTTGAAACTTTGATCCTGAGGTGGATTGGGAGTGAAGCCGAACATCTTGCCATTGAGCCGCCAGTTCAAGAGAGAATCGCCATGCTTCTTGAATGAAGGGTGCTCGGGCACGTGCTTCTTCCAGAAGTCGTACTCCGCGGGCTTGTCGATGACGTGTTCTTCCTTTTCCAGATAGTCGATCGCGAAACAATAGGTGAACCCCTGCATTACCAGAGGCATTGCTGTTGCTTCTGCGCTGGGTTCCTCGGTATCGCTTTGTGCCTCTGCACCTGTCACGTGCTCCACCTTGGCGAGCGGGAACAGATCACCCAATTCAGTGGCATCGATGAAGACCTTACCCTCCAGAGTGGTTTTGTTCCCTGAACGCAGGCTCTGCACTGTCACAGCTTTGACAGTGTCCCCATCAACATCGGCAGTAACAGGAACTGTTTCGAGCATGACTTGCAACTGCCCATTGGATCGGTACTGCTGCAGCATAGCAGCCATCACCATGAGGGCCACCCGTGGTTCGTGACAGAGCCGTGAAACCCAGCCATTCCCGGGATTGAGCTTGGGATTATTCCTGGCGGCAGCCGTCATCGGATAGTGATCGCGGTAGTACTGACGAACCCCTTCGCGGAACTGGCGATGCGTACGGGTGCAGCCGAATGTTTCTTCGACCCATCTGTTTTCATCCGGAGGAACAGCCTGGCAGGTGTATTGACCACCGATCCAATCGGTTTCTTCCGTCATGATGACAGTCTTGCCCATGCGGAGTGCAGAAAGGGCTGCTGCTACTCCGCCGACACCAGCGCCAAGGATGATGATGTCAGCAGAAGGGTGTTTTGCTGCAAAACCAAAGATGGAAGGTAGTGAAAATGAACCGGCAGCAACACTACTGCAGGTTAGAAAGTGCCGACGATCCATATGGAGCTACCTTCCAAAGTGTGAGCAGGCTGTGGCTGGATTTATACATCCAGCCCTACAAAAATTATTAAGTAGTTAATGGCTTGTAAAGAGACTGTTTGCCAGGAATACTATCAGGGTGTCGTTCCAGCCTGCTTCATCTGATTGGCTCAGAGTTCATCGATTAACGAGGAGGCGTGTCTTTCGTTGGTGTTTTGCTGCCTGTGCCTGGATCAGGAGTCTTGCCAGCCTCCCCATTCTTGTTCGATTGCGGTGATGTCGCCTTGGCAGCAGGGCTGGTGTCTTTCGGTGGCTCGATGGTGTGGGTGGGTATCACAGAAAACGACTTTGATCGTACCGGATTCTTGACCTGCTGGGATGAGGTGATGATCGAGTAAACAAACCAGATCGAACCCAGCACGATCAACGTCACCAGAGCCAGAAGAGGCCATTTGTATCTGACGACAAATGTCAGTTCTTCGTCATCTCCCCTGGTTAACCGGTCATCGTTGTCAGAGTCATCATCTATCAATTCAGGAATCAACGGTGCAGATTGACCGGTTTTCGATGTTGAGCTACTACTTACGTGGGGAGAGGATCTTAAGGCTGGGTCCATCCCACGGTTCGAAGCAGGACCACCGTGCGACAAGCCAACAATCATGCGGTTGGACAGACGCGCAGAACTCTTGGGGCCACCGGTCTTGGGCTGTGCTCCCAGCGAAGCAGCTCGGGGAGGCATTTCTTCTTCCAGTGGAGGTGTGATGTCACCCGCATAAGGCAGCAATCGTTCTACCACTTCCCCTGGCGTCTGTACTCGCTGATCCGGCTTCTTAGCCATCATCTGCTTGATAAGCTCGACAATCTCGGGAGGCACCGTGTCTGGTAGTGGTGGTGGTTCCTTGATCTGGTGAAACAGCAATTTCTGGGTAACGGATGCACCTTCAAAAGGCGCTTCACCTTTGATCATGAAGTAAAACGTCGCACCCAGGCTGTAGATATCGGCACGGATATCAACGTCGCTTCCCTTGATGCCTTGCTCCGGAGCGATATAGTCGGCAGTACCGAGTACTCGACCATCATCGAAGTCACGAGTCAGATTGTCCTGACGGTCAAGGTCACTGAAGCGTGCCAGGCCCAGATCGAGCAACTTGACGACACCACTTCTATCCAACAGCAGATTTCCGGGCTTGATATCCCGGTGTACTAACTCAGCTTCTTGAATGTGTTGCAGGCCAGCCGCTGCCTGGGCTATGAAGTTGGCAGCACGTTCTGGAGCGATGGGGCCGTTCTTCTTGATGAAGTCCTGCAGATTGCACCCGTCCACATACTCGGTGACGAGATAATGCAGGTTGCCTTCATTATCTAGATCAAAAGCCCGCACGACGTTTGGGTGGTTCAGTGCAGCAATAGCCTGGGCTTCACGCTTGAAACGACCCAGGAGGCTGGGATCCTTGAGCTTTTCGATGGGGAGAATCTTGATCGCCACCTTGTGCTTCATACTGATATGTTCGCACAGGTAGACGTCGGCCATTCCACCGGAGCCGATGGGTTCGAGAACCTTGTACTTGCCCAGGAAGAAGCCACGATAACGACCGCGCAGCATCTGACGCGCCTGGAAAACGGTGATCAGACCATCCTTCACCATTTTGGAAGCGAGTTTGGCGGGATCTTCCTCGATGCTGCCTTCCTGCTCGAGATTGGTAACGTATCCATCGATTCGAGGTTGATCGAGTAACCCGCTCTTGCGAACTAGTTCAAGCAGATCCGTCCCTTTGGTCGGCGCAGCCATGGAATCTCTCTACTGGGGCTAGAGCATGCGTATTAATCGATTCTGTATGGTACCTTCTGGAATCCATCTCTACGCACTGCTTTTCTACTGTAGCACATGAAGTATCGCTTCGCTGGCCTCAAAACCAGAGAAATCGGTAAAGCTCAATGTCTACAACACGCATTATTACGGAAATATCACGTTTTATCTTCAGCAACGTCGCCTCGCAAGCGGTGTGCTTTCACTATAGCCAAACGCCTTCAGCATTCTAACATGCCATAGCAACAGAAGGAACTGAGTGGATCTCATGCGCCAGTACTATAAACCGGGCCAAATTGGCTGGTCTTTCGAAGTCTTTCCTCCAAAATCGGAGTCCGCCGAAACTGCTCTCTACGATACCTGCCGACAGCTGGCACGGTACCAACCCGTGTTCCTTTCCATTACGTACGGTGCGGGAGGAAGCACTCGAACCAAATCACTCGAGATAGCCAGCAGACTCATTAACGAAATCAAGGTTGCAGTCACAGCCCACTTTACTTGTGTAGGGTCAACGGTTGAAGATATCCGTCGCTGGCTTCGGGATGCTAGTGCTACTGGTATTACCAATATCATGGCCTTGCGTGGTGATCCACCACAGGGTCAGACCATCTTTCAGCAGACTGCCAACGGCCTGAAGTATGCCAGCGAACTGGTGGCACTCATCCGTACGGAATTCCCCCAACTGGGCATTGGTGTGGCAGGCTACCCGGAAACGCATGCGGAAGCCATCAGTCCGGAAGATGACCTCCAACACCTGGTACACAAGGTCAACCAGGGTGCTGATGTCATCTATACTCAGCTCTTTTACGATAACGACGATTTCTTCCGGTTTCGCGATCTGGTCCATAAGCGAGGTGTTGAAGCACCGATTGTACCTGGATTATTACCTGTGCTCAGTCTGAAACAGGTGCAGCGTATTACTGCTCTCTGTAAGGCCAAGTTGCCGGCGAAACTGGTGAATGATTTACAGCGTTATGAAGATGATCCAGCCGGACAGGTGGCAGTCGGCATTGCCCACTGTACCAAACAGTTGGAAGGGCTTTTGCTTGCGGGTGTGCCCGGCATCCACTTCTATGTACTCAACCGCATCGATAGCGTTCGACAAATCCTGATCAATATCGGCAAACACCCGGTCTCCTGACGAGGTACTTCTCATGCATGCTCTCCTGTGTTGCATTTCATTGTTCACACTACCTCTGATGACATGGGCTGATGAAGCCGATTACACCTTCGTCTACTTCGGCACGTACACCGGTAAGGACAGTGAAGGCATTTATGTCTCCAAACTGAGCAACGCAACCGGCAAGCTGAGCGAACCGGTACTGGCTGCCAGGGTAACCAGTCCTTCCTTCCTGGCGGTTCATCCCAGGAATCCACAGTTCCTGTATGCCGTCAGTGAAGTACAATCCAGCGATGGTAAAAAAGGGGGCGGCGTGACGGCATTTCAACGAGATCGAAAGACTGGTTTGCTGACCAAAGTAAACGCACAATTTACTGGTGGTGCACATCCCTGTCATCTTTCTGTTGATCCGACTGGCAAATGCCTGATGGTAGCTAACTACTCTGGTGGAAATGTGGGTTCGTTACCTGTCAAAGAAGATGGATCGCTCGGCGAAATGGTCTCATTACATCAACACACTGGCAAAAGCGTGAACAAGCAGCGCCAGGAAGGGCCGCATGCCCACTCCATTAATGCCGATGCTTCGGGCAAATATGCCTTCGCTGCTGACCTGGGGACTGATGAAATTCGAGTTTACCAGATCGATGCCTCAACTGCCAAACTTACACCACATCAGGTAGTGAAAGTGCCAGCAGGTGGTGGTCCACGTCACTTCACCTTTCACCCCAATGGCAAGTTCGCTTACACCAATAACGAAATGACATCTTCAGTTACTTGCTTCACTTACGACGCTGCCACTGGCACTTTGACTGTTCTGGGAGCCCCCATCAGCACCCTGCCTGCAGATTTCAAGGGCAACAACAGCACTGCCGAAATTCGTGCTCACCGTGACGGCAAGTTCGTTTATGTGTCGAACCGCGGCCACGATAGCATTGCACTCTTTCAGGTGAACGACGATGGCAGTCTGATAGCAAAGGGACATGCCAGTACTGAAGGCAAGACTCCCCGCAATTTCGGACTGGTCGGCGACTTCCTGCTAGCCGCTAATCAGGATTCCAACACTGTAGTGGTCTTCCGCATCAACAAGGAAACCGGAGCCCTTACTCCCACGGGTTCATCCGTGAAGGTCGGCATGCCTGTCTGTGTTGTTGGCATACCAAACTAGTGCAGGGCTTTACGAATCGAGCAGAATCGATCCTACCACGGGCTTGCCCAACTGTGAAAGCGCCTGTTGGGCAAGTTCACGATGGGGATGCTGGGCATCGTCAGTGCTGAGCAGAATGCAGGTGCAGGCAGTCGTCTCTGCCAGCACCAGTCCCAGAGGTGAGTGCGGAAATGCTGGGCCTAGCAGCAGGGTATGGCGATAGTGTTTGCTCAATGAATGTATCACTTCTTCCGCCTTACGAGCCCAGGACTGAGTATTGCTCCAGGCAAGTCGCCGGCCTGAACCAATGAGATCAAACCAATGTCTTCCCGTCTGCTGCAGCGCTTCACCCAGGGCTGAGCCGGTCATGAGTTCTTCCCAGCCGGGGGCATTCGTCAGACCGAAATAGCATGCGAGATCATCACCCGGCTTGCTGCGTGCAGCATCAATCATGACAAGTGGATGCTTGGTGAGCTCTGCCCAGGCAGAGCCGAGGTTGGCAGCCAGTACCGTTCCTGTTTGAGCATGTACGGGCAAGATGGTCATGGACGAGGCTTGTATCGCAGACAACTCGTGAATCAGTTGTTCTGCCATCGCCCGGTATTCCAAAGCCTCAGCTGATTGAGGTCGATGCAGTACGACTACTTCATCTGCGATATGCCGGTCAACCACTGGCGATGCTGGTTCTGCAGGAATCAATGAGACGCGTTGACTGGAAAGTGCTCGGGGACTCACCGGATGATTGGCAGCAGGGGCGATGCTGAGATACGGGTTGCTCCGGGTCTTTGGCTCATTCTCGTTAGGGACTTCATAGAAAGGCATCGGTTCATGATCATCGACTGGCGCAATATCATGGGCAGGCAAGACCTGTAGGCGTGGCGATGCATCCTTGCCTTTGGAAACAGGTAAGGCAGTGTTGCGTTGCTTCATGCTGTCGAAGAGCTTGCCCATCTGCTTCCTGCTCCGGTTAACTGGTGACCATCACTCTTGCTGCACACACTCGTTTATGAACTTTCCTAGGCACTTTCCTTCAGCGGTGGACGTGCCAGCAAGGGCACTGTCTCATTCTCATCATCTGGCGGCTCATCACTTGTCAGTCCCAGTTCAATAGCTGTTTCCCAGACCATCTCTGCATCCAGACACCGTTCGTTTAATTCTCGTGCCAGTACGAACGATTGCCTGGACAGGCGATTCAGATGCAAGGGCAGACCCTTGGAGAGTTCAGCCAGCATGCTCCAGGCTTCTTCGGTCGCGTGCAATCTGGGGTTGCCTCCAGCTCGCTTCCACTGTTCGGTGAGATAGGCAACGGCTTCATCCACTTCCAGATTCTTCAGCAAGTGTCGAGTGCCTACCCAACTGTGCAACCCAGCTGCCTGTGGTAAGGTCTCCAGCAGGCTCTCCGTGCCCACCAGCAATAGATGCACACCGGGTCGACCACCTGAAGTGACGATTTCTACCAGTGGCCGCAACTCTTCGAGTATCGATGCTGGTACGTATTGCGATTCGTCAACCACGATGAGCGACGAACGATTCTCACTCACTAACGGCAACAGGTGCTCGACCACTTGCATTCGCAGTTCAACGGTGCTACGCAGCGTGAACGGTTGTCCGAAATCTGCCAGTAACATTTGCAGCAGAGCTTGACTGCCGACGACTGGTACGCAGGCTGCCCAGGCAGAATGCATGCCTTCTGCTTCGAACCTGGCAACGAGATGCTGAGCAAGCGAGGTCTTGCCGATACCCGTTGGTCCAAGGATGAGTGCAATGCGTTCACCTTGCAGGAATGCCCGGCTGATCTGCTCAGCTGCATGTGTCTGACTGGGTAGTAGAGACACATGTCCAGGCGACAGGGTGATGCGATAGGGGTTTTCCGATAACCCCCAGTATGCCAAGTCCATTCGCATCCCTCTTCTCGGATAGGCGATATCGCGGCGAAGCCTATGCTTCATCGAACCACACGCTAGCCACACTTTAACCCATCACATAAGACGTAAGTACATCCCCTGACTAGCATTGCAACACGGGAAGACCAGTCGTTTGCGTAAGCTGCGATGCGATCTCAAACCACAGAAACGGGGTAAGTTATGCCTGCCCGCATCATTGATGGAAAGCGCATCGCAAAGGATGTCCGCACTGAAGTAGCAACCCAGGCTGTGGAGATTGCCCAGAAGCTCGGCAGGCTTCCAGGTCTCGCTGCTGTTCTCGTTGGAGATGATCCCGCAAGCCAGGTGTATGTCAACAGTAAGCGAAAAGCTTGTGCTGAAGCAGGCTTCGCCAGTTGGCTACATCAACTGCCTGTGAAAACAACCACTGCTGAACTGCTCACGCTGATTCACCAACTCAACGCTGATGACAAGGTCGATGGCATCCTCGTTCAGTTGCCTTTGCCCAAGCAGATTGACGAGTTCGCCATTTTGAGCGCCGTCGATGTGCGAAAGGATGTCGATGGTTTCGGGCCAGTTAACAGTGGTCTACTGGCATTAGGCAAGCCTGGTCATGTGTCCTGTACACCACTGGGGATCTGGGAACTCTTCATCCGTGAAAAGATTCCACTGGCCGGCAAGCATGTCGTTATTCTTGGCCGCAGTGGCACTGTAGGTAAACCGTTGTCGTTGCTACTGGTACAGAAACATCCGCATGCCAATGCTACGGTCACTGTCTGCCATAGTCATTCAACCCAGACGAAACAACTCTGCCAGCAGGCGGATGTTATCGTCGCAGCTATCGGCAAAGCCAAGTTTGTGACGGCTGACATGGTGAAACCCGGTGCCGTCGTCATCGATGTAGGCATCAATCGCCTGCCTGACGGTAAGCTGGTCGGTGATGTGGACTATGGCCCTGTCAGCGAGATTGCTTCTGCCATCACCCCTGTCCCCGGTGGAGTAGGGCCGATGACTATCGCGATGCTGTTGCACAACACCCTGGCAGCGGCGAAACTGGCGTGATAGTGCTTATCACATGTGCGTGATGACAGCAAGTCTGAGTGTTTCTGCCACTATGTGCTTGCTGCTGAGGAACCTCACTTGTTAGACTGAATCCATCACCACTTTCACATCTGGTTTTCATGCCATGACTCTCTCCTTTCCCCCCATCAATCTCGTAGCTGTCATTGTCACAGGCATTGCCATCTTTTTCCTGGGGGCGATCTGGTATGCTGCCCTCTTCGGTAAGCTGTGGCAAAAGTACCATGGCTACACTGACGAGCAAGTGAAAGCGATGCAGAAGGCCAAACCACCAGCCTTCTTCTTTGGCAGCATGCTCTTTGCCTATTTACTGCTGGCTACCATGATGGCTTTCCTGGTGTACTGGACCAAAGCGGAAACCTGGTTGGATGGATTGATCCTCGGACTCGTTGTCTTTGGTATCGCCAAGGCCATCATGATCACCGACTTCATTTCGAGCAACAAGCGGAAGGAAATCTACTTCATCGATGGGTCATACCAGTTCTGTTACTTCATTCTGGCAGGCATCATGCTGACGCTCTGGCGTTAGTCGTAGTACTTATCAGCCTCTTTCAGACGGTTCCACAGTTTCTGCAATTCGTCCGGAAACGGCATCGAGAACTTCATCTGCACATTCGTTGTCGGGTGAATGAACCCCAGTTCCATAGCATGCAGGGCGATGCGGGGGGCGCCGGATTGGTCGTTGAGTTCTTCGCCAAACGCTTTGCGATTGTAGACTTTCTCGCCGCAGAGCACGTGACCTTGTTCAGATAAATGAATGCGAATCTGGTGCGTTCGCCCAGTTTCGAGTCGGCATTCAACCATCGAATAGTGCTTCAGCGTTTCGATGGGCTTCACATGGGTGACTGCGTGTTTGCCGGTTTGCCCAGCCACCGGGCTGCTGCCTCGTCGACCATCGCCTCGATCACGTACCAGTGTGCTCTCGATACGCAGCGGCTGCATCACCTTGCCATGCACAATTGCCCGGTAGACCCGCAGGATGGTATGCTGCTTGAACTGGGCACCAAGATGACGTTCCGCATCGACGGTGCGAGCAAAAACCATCAGTCCGCTGGTGTCACGATCCAGTCGATGTACCGCGCGTACGG
Source organism: uncultured Bacteroidales bacterium (assembly GCA_964410845.1). Classification (GTDB taxonomy): domain Bacteria; phylum Planctomycetota; class Planctomycetia; order Gemmatales; family HRBIN36; genus JAEUIE01. The sequence goes on from CAYPJB010000009.1 coordinate 22,171, forward strand.
GTGGCAGGCTGCCTCGCTGACCTCGCCTAGGGCCTTGCTGATGCATCCGTTCTTCGCGGGCGATGACTTTCGGAAGCAGTTCATCCAGCGTTGGCTGTATCTGTTTGCGGCGGTCGTTCCAGTCATCCTCTTCAGGATGACGAACCGTGGTGACACCGGCAGGTTTCTCGACAACAACGACGAATGGATCGAGATGCCTGATCTTCAACTGATCCTGATCGGGTGGTTTCTTCTGGGCATGCGCAGTGACTTTTACTACCTCCTGCTCTTTTACTCTCCGAGCCGGATCGAGACAGAGGTTACCATTCACCATAACTCGCCGCCGTTCGACGACCCCCCGGGCTTCGTTCCAGGAGAGTTCAGGTGACCAGCGGCGAACGAGTGCCGCCAACGTCTGGCCGGCTTCGTCTTTCGTAATGTGATGGGTGCTATCGGGCATGAGGCTCTAGTACTAAAGGACTTCATCATGTTATATGTTCAATGTAGATGAGCACAAATACGAACACAGGGCTGGCATCCCATGCACGATGGTATTATTACCATTACAGCGTGGTGCTCATTGTCTTGTTGATGGTCGGAATGGCTTGGCGATTGCAGAATGTTGCCAGTTGGCCTATTCCGTTTCACCCCATGCTTCAGTACGAAAATGCACTGAATACCCGGGCACTCTGGTATCAATGGAAAGGTGCTTCAGCAACGGAAGCGGAGAAAACCTGGCTGGCAGGCTATTCCGGACGCTGGAAAGGCTTGCCGATCACGGAATCGCTGACGGCGTGCTTGTATCTCAAGCTTGACTACGAACTGCCATTTTTTGCCGTTGCTATCCAGGGCATGATGTTCATGCTGATGGTGTTTCTATTCTTCGATATCACTCGTCGCTATCTGCATTCATGGTTCGGGGCGACCAGTGCCTGCGCCTTTCTCCTGCTGCATTCGTTCCTGGTTGCTGTGAATAGGAGTTTTCAGCATGAGACCGTGGCACTGCTGGGATTTATCACTGCTTGGTGGTTCATCGCCCGTTCGCGAAGGATGCCAACGGTAGGTCTGGGGCTACTGGGTGGATTCCTGCTTCTCATCAAGCCTGGCATCTACTGGATACCCTGGTGTGCGCTGCTCATTGGCTATTCAGTCGAACGCCATGGTTGGAAAGCGTCGTTAAAGAATCCGCACCTGGTTCCATCCATGTTCCTGGGTCTGTTGCCTGGCTTGCTGTGGATGAAATTCATCCTGACAACGAATGAAACTCATCAGTGGAAATGGCAACTGCTCTTCACATCGGAATGGTATGTTGCCACGGGACTGCAATTAGGTGCAGTGCTGGGATGGGTGCCACTCGGCCTTACTGCAATGTTCATTGTCTTCAGTTGCTATCAACGCAAGATGCTGCCCGTCTGTATCGCTCTTGGATGCCTGGTTAATTCGTTATTATTCAGTTATGCCTCGATGACCCATGACTACTACCTGGTTCCTTTCTTTCCACTTGCAGCACTTGCCTGCGGAAAGTTTGCAGTGCTGATAAAGGGGTTTGCACAACGTCATCGTCAAACAAGTACACCAGGACAGCGAAGTCATCGATCATACAGCATTTCACAGCTATTGTTTTACACCCAGTTGCTCATCTGTTTTTGCGTTTACCTCTTGCTGACTACCAATCTGGGTTATTATTGGCCTGGCTTCGGTAATTATTATGGTGACCTGCAAAAACATGCAGAGTATCGCCCCCTCGAAGCTACCTGCATACAACTCGGCGAAAAGTTGGGAAACGGTACTCAAGTTATCGCCCTCACCAATGACTATGCCATGCCTCTACGGTACTTCAGTGGATTGCATGCTGAATGGTGGCCGACAGCGGGGGATTTGTGGTATGAAGGGTTGGGTGGTTCGCGGGTGATACCTGCCGAGGAGCGGCTACAGCAGCTGATGCAGAGAACCAGGGCACGATACTTCATCATCACATTGAATGATGAACTTGCTCAGCAAGCTGACCTGCACCAGTTATTACAACAATGCGTCGAGTTGCCTGCGAGTATTGATGGGGTTCGCATTTTTGATTTGTCACAACGTCGTTGATTGTCGTTTTCGATTACTTGATCAGTAGAACAAGCAACGCGGGAATAATAATGATCAGCACACGAAAAAAGATCAGCCCGAGGAAGAGGAGGACAATGATCACCGTCCCCGGTTGTTTGAAATACCGTTTGAGCCAGGTGCCAGTCTGTCGCCAATAACTGGGCTGTTGCCTGGTATCTTCCTGGATTGCCCGACGGCCCGCTTCAAAGCCAGCAAGCCAGGCAAAGAACAGAAAGAAGATAAGCAAAATAGCAGCACTGACGTTCATGCAAGGTACCAACTACCAAGAAGTACCTCTTACTCTGACCAATCTGACTCGTTTGTCAACCTTGTTGCCTGTGGAGTTATTGAATTGAGAAACTGTTTCAGCTAAATGAGCCGCTTCGCCCTAGCTTCCTGGTAGCGAATCAGCGAATCCTCAATGATGGGAAGAGCCTTATCGACTGAATGGAACTCGTCTACTTCCACTATCTTGTGTTCCAGTGTTTTGTAATCGAGAAAGAAACGTTTCAGCATCTCCAATCGGTGCTTTGGCAGTTCGCTGATACTCTGGTAACTGTTGTACTCCGGATCATTCACTGCAACTGCCAGTACTTTGTGATCGCGTTTGCCAGTGTCGATCATGTCCATCAGGCCAATCACACGTGAATGGATAATGGTGAGGGGCGCCACTGATTCCTGGCAGAAGACCAGAATATCCAGGGGATCGCCATCTTCTCCCAGCGTCTGCGGAATGAAACCGTAGTTGGCAGGATAATGCACAGCACTGTACAGTATGCGGTCCAGTTTGATCAATCCGCTCGGCTTATCGATCTCGTACTTCACCTTGGATCCCATCGGGATCTCAATGACACCACGGAACTCCATCGGCAGTTGATCGCCAGGCGATACGTCGTGCCAGGGATGAGACATGTTACAGCACTCCTGCCAGTTCCTTCTTGCTAGCTTCCTGAACTTCTGCATGAAGTGAACGGCCGTGGCTATCCATGGTTACTACCACAGGCAGATCCTTGATAACGAGGTGCCAGACAGCTTCTGGGCTCCCGAACTTTTCCTTGAGATCGACGCCGGTGACTTCTGTAACGCACTGGGCGTAGACTTGTGCTGCACCACCGATGGCGTGCAGATAGACGCAGCCGTGTTTAGCGCAGGCATCCAGCGTCTTCTGTCCCATGCCACCTTTGCCGATGACGGCCTTGATGCCGTACCTGGCAATGACATCAGCCTGGTAAGGCTCCTCACGGATCGAGGTAGTGGGGCCAGCGGCCAGCACACGGTACTTGCCGTTGTCTTCCAGGACGACCGGGCCACAATGGTAAATCACTCCATCTTTCAGAATAGGAAGATCACCACCTTTATAGAGGTACTTATGCACTTCATCGCGTCCGGTGTAGACGGTACCGGAGAGGAGTACCACATCGCCTGCCTTCAGTCGGCGAACATCCGCTTCCGAAAGCGGGGTAGTGAGTGAGATGCCTTGGGCATTTCCAAGGTCGAGTGGTTTCTTTGCCTTCGTCCCCAGGGTCAGTCTCTCTGAACTACTGTCTTTCTGGGGTGTGGCGCTGGTGGAGGCATCAAATTCACCATCAGCCTGATAGAGCCATTCCACCACATTACCTTTGGTGTCGAGCGAAACGCCCCGTCGGCGATAGGCCCAGCACATATAGGCAACGGTGACAAAGAAGCTGGCGGGCAAACGATTCCGGGCACAGATTTTCACACCACCAACAGTGAGCTTGCCGCCGAACCCCATCGGCCCAATGTCAAGCTTGTTGGCGTCGTCCAGCAGGCGGCCTTGCCCGGTCAGCGCCTGCAGGCGCTCGACCCCGCGCGCCTCGCCGACGCGGGCCTGCACCTCGCCGATGACGATCAGGCCCTCGTTGTCCATCGCCATGCCGTGC
>CAYPJB010000010.1:0-25854 GCA_964410845.1 uncultured Bacteroidales bacterium
GGCAGCCACGGTTGCCCAGTAGTTGCTGGCACCTGGTGCAACACCATTCACGCTGCCAGACATGTCGTCCACAACGTACAGGCCGGCTTCGTTCTTGTAGCTGGAGATCGAGTTCAGGAAGTCGAAGCGAAGCGGCACCTGCTCACCAGGAGCACCCGGCACCACGTAAATCTGCTGCATTAGCGGAGCGAAATTGATGGTCAGCGTTTCGCTGGAAAGTGAATCAAAACCATTGCTGGAGGTGATGGCACTGACTGTGTTGCTGCCCAGCACCAGCTTGTTGGCAGGGAAGGTAAAGCGATAAGTGCCTGGCGTGCTTGTTTCCGTGGCAGTGCCTACGACGGTGTTGCCCAGTTTGATCGTCACGGTAGCACCTGTTGGTGCTTTCAGTTCGATGGTGGGGGTATCATTCGTTACCACGTTACCCGGGTTGACATTGCTCCCTGCCACCAGTTGCAGAGCAGTAGGCGAAAGAGGATTCTCCGTAACCAGCAGATCAAAGTGCTGGGTATCGAAATCCGCCAGTTGTGGATTATTGGCAACTTGCGTTACGCCAAACCGGAGATTCACCAAACCGGTAAAGTCAGTGTCTGGGGTAATAGTAATGCGTGCTGAGGTGTTCGATAGTTTGGTGATCGAAACAGAAACATGATCCGCTGCAGTGAGCACTGAGAAATCCGCTTTCCGCACCACGAAGGTGAGGTCGTCGTTCTCCAGATCGGTGGCAGTGACATCTAAAATCAATGGCGTATTCTTCGTGATCTGGGTATCGCCCAGGTTGGCAATATTAAGGAACGGACGATCATTGGTTGGAGTACCGTTGACAGCATCAGGCTGCACCGTGATGCTCACCGTTTGACTGTTGGTTTCCTTGCGCGAATTCTGGGCAGTGATAACAATGTTGCCGCTGCCGGTGAATGTACCGTCAGAAGTCAACTCGAGAATGGCGTACTTATTCGAGTTGATGACATAAGCCTGGTTAATGGTAACATTGGCATTAGGCTTGTCATTCGTGACCGGGGTGTTCATGATTTTCTGGAAGATGTCGAGTCCATCGACAATCTGTCCGAAGATATTGTGATTAAAATTAAGATGCTGGGGAAAACTGGCAGAGCTGGCAGTATCGGTGATGAAGAATTGCGATTCGTTGTCATCATCACCTGCGTTAGCCATGGCCAGGAGGCCGAAACTGTTGAAAGTCAGCGAAGCATTGAATTCATCGTCAAAATTACCGCCAAAGCCGCCTGTACCATCGCCGTTCGAATCCCTTGATCACTCGATGGAAGATCAGGCCGTTGAAATTGAAGTTCGGGTTGGTGACGTTGCTGATGAACCTGGCTGTCGTGAGTGGTGCCTTGTCTTCGAACAGCTTCAGTACGATGTTGCCGGTAAATGCCGCCCCGGCAGCATCCTTTCCGCTGACATTCATCACAACCAGTCTTCCAGATGTGATGATGTTGGCGTTGATGTTATCGTTGGCACTGGTGACGCTGTACGTCAAAGGCAAACCACGTGTATCGGTAGCGATCACCGGTATGTATGTGCTTTTCCCTGTCAGCACGGGTACTGGTGTGATGGAACCAAGTGTCACGGTCATCACCGTGCGATCTTCCAGTGTTTCAATCGCCAGCGGCTGACGGGTCATTGCTGGACGTGTGGCAGAAGGTGTACGGCGAGAGAAGAAACGGCCCAGACCCATGGAGCGACTCCGTGCGCAGAATTGTGCAGATCCATCCACGCCCTTAGAATCGGCGTGGCAAACTAGTTAGACGCACCAGATTCCGATTTTGCTCCATCGTAACACTGTTTTTCTTGCAGTCTATGGCGAGGATGAGGGTATTACGCATCCTGACCACTGCTCTAGCTGCTGATAGAGTGTGATAAATCGCTACATCGGTAGATGTTACGCCGAAGAAGAAATCATTTCTTCGCAATTTCTTCAAGCTATTTCTGCTGCCTGTTCACGCCGACCACCCGTCCAGTCATGATCATGATCTTTAATCAGCTCGCCATCACGTGGACTGGAGATGTTCAGTCGGGGAAGTGATTCATCGAGACTGGCACTGACCCAGCCTTCGGCCACCAGTACCTCGAGCACCTGGAGTGCCTGCTCCATGGCGATGGGCTGGTGAGCTGCAGGCAGTTTGGCAACCAGTACCTGCTGAATCACCTGCATGATACTGGAGATGTCGCTAGCCTTGTTCAGTGCGACCAGCACCAGCTGCGCCATGCCGGTGACAGCCAGTCGCTTGCCTGCACGTTCGTAACAAGGCACAGCAACGACCTTGCCCTGGCGATAGTCGGGGATGGTTGTTTTGGTCGCACCATCCAGTTGCAGACGGAAGACATTGCGATCGTTGGCTTGCCAGTGCAGGTCTTCATTAAGGAATCGCTGAGTCACCTGATTCAAACTGGTGAGATCGAACCCGCCTATGACAGCCTGGCCGAGCACATCATTGGTAAAGCCGCCTTGAGCCAGCCAGGCCCATGCTTTCTGGGCGGAGAGCGTCAGCCCTGATTCTTTCGCGATCTCGCGGCAGTGTTCACGAAGATCGGTGAACTGCCCGTTGGCAGCGTACCAGAACTCAGCGAAACGCATGTGCTGGCGAACCCGCTTCTGTTGATTCTCCTGATAATGGCGTATCAGCCAGGCTGCATCATGCTCACCAGCGTCCAAGGCAAGAATCGTGTAGGCCAACTCTCTGCCACCTACCTGGGTCAGCGTGAGACCGGCAGCAAGGATAGGGTCAGCAAAGCCTGCACATTCACCCACCAGGAACCAGTTCTGACCGCACACTCGTTCTGATACGAATGACCAGTCGTTCGTGGTACGCAAGTTGTTCTCGCGGCTGGCCCCTTCCAGGAACCTGGTAATACGCCCAGATGCAGCTATGGCTTCCAGGTATAGCTGTTCCGGCTGCTTGTTGGCATTCTTGTAGTACTGGACCGGACAAACCAGACCGAGGCTGGTCTGCGTGGGAGTGATGGGGATAAACCAGAGCCAGCCGAAACCGACACTAATGACCTGAACACGAGTACCTCCGCTGCCGATAGTATCAGCCCAGGCAGTGTTGTTCCAATAGTCCCAGATGGCAATATTCTTCAGAACCGTCGGACAATCGATCTCGACTCCCAGGGCGCGACGCAAGATGCCGACATGCCCGGAAGCATCCACATAGTACCTTGCAGAAACCTTCTCGCCACTGCTCAGGTTGAGACACTGTATGGAATCGTTCTGATGCTCTACATCACGGACTGCAACACCTTCCCAGACGGTGCAGCCAAGCTTTTCAGCATGCCTCAGCAGGAGGTCATCATACCGGGCACGATCCACCTGAAAAGCTGTGGCATGCCTGATGCCTTCGTACTTGCCGGGCCGAGGTTGACCTTCGAACGCTTCTGGTGCAATGAAGTTGAAATCCCAGAGTTCGTCACCTTGTCCCCATTTGTAGGTGGCGCCGATCTTGACCGGAAAACCCGCACGCTCGACCTGATCCCACACACCCAGTTCGTGCAGCACGGCACTCACTTGTGGCAACTGACTTTCCCCTACATGTTCACGAGGGAAGTGATCTCTTTCAATGATCAGCACTTTCAGTGTCGGCTGATATTTGAGCAACATGGCAGCGAGCGTCGAACCACCTGGTCCGCCACCGACGATTACGACATCGAATTGAACTGCCATAGTGTGTACCTTGAATTGGTATGATCCGTATGCCCCACCACAATCTGTGTTTGTTGCCATGCAGATTCAACCATATGACTCATCTCACCATAGCATGGTTATTGCAGTCTTCGCAAGCACGCAATCGAGTGGAAGTAGCTCGACGTGAGGCCAGGCAGGTATTCAGGTCAAAGCTCACTCTGATAAGATAGCTCCATGTTTACCATTGCCCTCATCAGTCTCTGTCTGGCAACCCTCCCCGCAGCGCTCTTTGTGGCGAATTGCAAGCTCTATCGGCCAGCACCTATGGAATCGGAGGCGAGCGATGAATTGAAGAACACACCGGTATCCGTACTCATCCCTGCCCGCAATGAAGAGGTGGCCATCGTGGGGGCAGTGCAATCCGTACTTGCCAATCATCACCCACTCGAAGTAATCGTGCTGGATGACCACTCTTACGACAACACGGTACGCGTCGTGAAGGAAATCCAGCAACACGATGAAAGGGTGCGGTTGGAATTGGCTCCACCTCTTCCACAAGGATGGTGTGGCAAGCAGCATGCCTGTGCCGTGCTGGCAAAACTCGCGAGGTATGATTACTTCCTCTTTCAGGATGCGGACGTCCGCATCGCACCGGATGCCATCACCCGGCTGGTCGCGTTTCAGGGACTGAGTCAGGCGGATCTCATCTCTGGCTTTCCCGAGCAGCGAGTGTACACCTTCTTCGAGAAATTGGCACTGCCCCTCATTCACTTCCTGCTGCTGGGCTTTCTGCCGATGAAACGGATGAGGCAATTTCCTACCCAACCGGCCTATGCGGCAGGGTGTGGACAGCTCTTTTTCACCACCCGAGCAGCCTACGAACAGATGGGTGGCCATGCCTCCATCAGGACCTCGCTGCATGATGGTATCAAGCTGCCCCGAGCCTATCGGAGCGCGGGGCTCAAGACAGATATCTTTGATGCAACGGATCTTGCCCAGTGTCGGATGTACCAAAGCGGTACCGAAGTGTGGAACGGCTTGGCCAAGAATGCCACCGAGGGGTTGGGATCACTCAAAATGATACTCCCTGCCACCATCCTGCTCATCGGTGGACAGGTATTGCCGATGGTGCTACTGCTGGCAATCCTGCTCTTTCTCAAAGTGGATCAGTATCCCTGGTCGTTTGCCATCCTGCTTGTGGCTGTGATACTGACGTATGTGCCCCGTATTCTGGGGGTCGTACGGTTTCGGCAGCCGATTCTCTCGGCAATGTTGCACCCCGTAGGAGTAGCCTACGTGATGGCGATACAATGGTACGCACTCGGCAGGAAGCTGCTGGGTATGCAGGCGAACTGGCGCGGGCGAACGTATCAATGAGTCAACTTCGGCATACGGCCCGCTGCTACATCTTTTTCCCACTGTTCCAGTAACGGCCATCGGACTGCACAGGTACCGAAGTCGGGGAGTGTCTGGTAGCTGATCAGTCGGTCGATGGTCTTCTGTACCATCGCCTTGTCTTTGATGAATGCCGGGCCGTGGCTGGGCAGCAGCACCTGGGCATCATCATCCCGGATGCGTTCCAGGCTGGTGACAAAGTGGGGCAGGTCAGAGCCGTGATGGGCATCGATGACACCAACACCACCATCACGGTAAAGGTTATCTCCCGAGAAGAGCACATTGCCTGCCTTGAAGGAGAGCTGACCTTCGGTATGGCCGGGAGTGTGCCAGACAGTAAGTCTGACATTGCCGATTTCGAGGATGTCCCCTTCATTCACCAGTTGATCCACCTTGCAGGGTGGCATCTCGAGGGCGATCCCCTGGGCGCTGATGTGGGCAAAAGTTTCAATGACATCCCCCTTTTCGATCAGGGGGGCAGCGAGTGGATGGGCGATCACCAGTGCATTAGGCAGCAGTTCCTTCGCCCGGGCCAAACCTTGAACGTGATCTGCATCAGCATGGGTGGCAATCAGGTATTTGCAATCGGCCAATTTATAGTCGAGCGTACGAACCAGTTCAATGGTGTCGTTCACGGTGTCGAGGTATCCGACATCGATGAGGGCAAACGCGGAGCCACCATCGACGAGGTAAACATTGACTCCCAGCTTGCGGTTAGCCTGGTAGTTCAGTTCGATAACTTTGGGTTCGTTGAGCAGATACTTTCGTTTGAGCATAAGGTTTAAAATAAGGAATACCTGATGAGCAACCAGAGAATAGGCAGCAACGAGACTAATTGTTGTCAGATTTTCACGAATACTTAAGTGACCTGATGGTATTCTGGTATGGTAGGTAACCAGATGCTGGCGCCGAATTCCACCATGCAATAACAAGATCATGAATCCGACCGATTTGTCTGCATTCCCGACGACCGCCTATCGTCCTGGCCATCCAACCAGTGATGCGGATCAGACTATTTTGTCGAGCACTTCCCAGGCTGCGACTACCGCCTCGCAGATTATCCCCGGATATGAGACTGTCAAAGAGTTAGGTCGAGGTGGCATGGGGGTGGTCTACCTCGCCAGACAACAGAGTCTGAATCGCCTGGTAGCACTCAAAATGATTCTGGGCGGGAACCACGCCAGCAGCAGCGATCTTTCACGATTCAAAACAGAAGCAGAAGCAGTAGCTCAACTGCAACACCCGCATATTGTCCAGGTCATCGAAACGGGGGAGCATCAAGGCACGCCCTGGTTTTCGATGGAATACGTCGCAGGAGGCAGTCTCGATAAGCGATTGCAAGGCCGTCCGCTGCCTGCCCGCGAAGCAGCTCGCATCACCAGCATGCTGGCTGAAGCGGTAGCGCATGCCCATGCCCGAGGCGTACTGCACCGTGATCTGAAACCCGGCAATGTGCTCGTACAGGATGTCGATGCTCATTCCACTTCCATCGACAGCACCCAGAAACCGACACGCACCGTTCCGAATAAAGGTAACACGGTCGCTCTCGAGAGCATCACCGAGAATAAGGAAGCAGCCAGCACTGCCACACCGGTGACACTCAAGATCACTGATTTCGGCCTGGCAAAGCAGCTTGATGATGGCCGCACGCTTGCCGGCACGAAGACGCAAGCCGGCACCGTGATGGGATCGCCCAGCTACATGGCGCCGGAGCAGGCTGCGGGAGACAGTACCCATATCGGCCCAGCTGTGGATATCTATGCTCTGGGGGCCATTCTCTATGAACTGCTCACGGGTCGCCCGCCGTTCCGTGCCAGCACGGCGTGGGATACAATCCTGCAAGTGCTGAACGATGAGCCGGTTCCACCCACTCGCTTGATGTCCCGCTTACCAAGGGATATCGAAACGATCTGCCTCAAGTGCCTGGCAAAGGATCCGAAAAAGCGCTATGCCACCGTAGCGGAACTCGATGCGGACATCCAGCGGTTCCTGAATGATGAGCCGATCCAGGCCCGTCCCATCGCCTGGTGGGAACGAGTCTGGAAAGCAGCCAAGCGACGACCGACACTGGCAGGCCTCGTGCTGACAGCTATCGCTGCCATCGGCGTGATCATGTGGCTCATCATCATCGGCAACCGCAAGTTGCAGGATGAACGCAACCTTGCCCAGGAAGAACGCGACAAAGCCATGGTGGCCATGAAGAAGGCCGAGGCTGAGCAGAAGAAGGCACAGAAGAGACTGGAGAAAGCCGTCGAAGCCGTTGAAAAGCTGCTGACTCGCACCGCCAGTGAAAACTGGGCTCGTCGGCCAGAGCTTCAGGAAGAACGTAAGAAACTGCTGGAAGAAGCGGTCACGTTCTATCGGTCCTTCCTCGAACAGGAGAGCGACGACCCCCTGCTCCGCCGAGAAGCTGCACGGGTCTACTACCGCATGGCGGGTGTGTACCTGATGCTGGGTGATTCCAAGCTCGCGCAGGAAACCCTGCAGAAGACCAGGGAACTGCAGGAATCACTTTGTCAGCAGTACCCTGACAACACTGAATATCAGCATGACCTGGTGAAAACCGTCAACTTCCTGGGAAATGCCCAGGTGATGCAGGGTGAGATGACCATGAGTCTCAACACCTACCAGAAAGCTGTCAAGCAGGCGGATGCTCTCGCTGAAGCATTCCCGGATAATGTCGAGTTCAAGATCACGCAGGTGCGAACCTATCTTTCACTCAGCTACTTCTACATGAACAACAATCCTGCCCAGGCCAAAGAGTACATTGATAAGGCCATGGCACTCGGCAAATCGATCTACGAGAAGGATCCCGCACCCTATGCCAATCAACTCGTTTACATTGCACCACTGCTGGAAGCAGCCCAATTGCAGTTGAATCAGAACAAACCTCAGGAGGTGGTGCTACTGCTGGAACAAGCCAGACCTTTGCTGGAAAAACTGGAGCCTCAAACCGCCCCGAGTGCCCAGGAAAGGGATCAGTTCGATTCCATGAGTGCCAAGTTCACCATCCTTCATGGCTACTCGCTGGTACAGACGGGCAAGAATGCTGATGGCGAAGCAGAGCTGAGGAAAGGTGTGGAACTGATTGACACCCTTCTGGTGCAACGTCCCAAAATGTTTCCCTTTCGCATGTTGCAGATGAATGCTCTGCAGACGCTCGGAGAAGTGCAGGACCGCCAACAGAAGGTAGCAGAAGCCACCAGCACCCTGGAACGCACCTTCAAGCTGCAGGATCAGATGATGACTGACATGCCCCACATGAAGTTCCTGAAGCAGTCGGGGCCACAGCAACGCTCGATGATGCTGGTGATGCGAGCCAGGGAAGGTGCTGTCGCCGGGTTTGATCGCTCTGCGGAGGACTTTCTCAAGAACAAGCGGATGACGACCAATCAGGATGCAGTGTACAACATCGCCTGCGGTTATGCCCAGGCTGCCGGCAAAGGCAAGGAATCCAGCAAGGACAAGTACGGCAGGCGAGCCGTCGAAATCCTTGAAGATCTGTTCGAACAGAAGTACTTCACCACACCGCGCATCGTGAACCTGCTCGTCGATCCTGACCTGGCTGCCATTCGAGATCGCGATGACTTCAAGGCTTTCATGAAGAAGTTTGATACAGCCAGGAAAACAAACGTGATCGTTACTCCCGACGCACCACCTCCTCCTCCGCTGCCCAAAAAGCCATGACACGGGCAGCCTGGACCAGCTTGAGCGATGCAGAACTCCTTGCCCAGTGCGAGGTGGATACCTATCGGGCCAGTGGCCCCGGTGGACAGAAACGCAACAAGACCAGTTCCGCAGTCAGGCTCCGTCATCTCCCCAGCGGCCTGTCCACCATTGCGGAAGAGAGCCGCTCGCAGCACGAGAACAAAGCCAAAGCTCTCAAGCGTTTGAAGCAGCGTTTCTGGTTAGCGCTGCGCGAACCATTGCCTGCAACACTTCCCGAAGGTGTGACATTGAACCTCGGCCGCAAGGATGTTCGCTTCTGGCCCACCGTAGGGCTGGTGCTCGACGCCCTCACTGCCTTCGAAGCCCAGGTGAGCACCTCGGCCCAGTGGCTAGGCAGCACTACCGGCCATCTCATCGACTTTCTGGAGATCGAAGACACCGTCTGGACGGAAGCCAACCGCATGCGACAACGAGCGGGGTTAGGGTTGTTACGACAAGGGTAAACGCTACTTCTTCTTTCCCTTCTTCACTGCCGCGACCTCGACTGGCAGTTTCTCCTGATCGAAGAGGGCCTTGGGCAGTTCTTTCTCCAGCAGTGCCACGATGTGGGCTTCGGGGGCATTCGGACCGTCGAAGAGTTCAGCAACGCCGCTGAAGAGGAAACAGGCTACCGCAACGCGACGCGGGGGAAAAGGCTTGGCAAGGAACCAGAAGTAATCAATAGCGTGGTAGCCTTCACGGTTGTGGCGATCCTGGAAATGGAGCAGGAAAACACCGTCTTCAATCTCTACGACTTTCTGCGCATCATCGGTGCGATGCGAGAGAAGCAGGCCAAAGGCTGCGCCATCGTTGGCGTTGCCAACAGGCTCAAGGCGGAAGCGGACGAAGAGTTTGCCACCCACCGGGGTAGGCCCGGTCATGCCGGGAAGTTCGGGGTAGAACAGGGCGTTGTCTTCGCTGCCCCAGGTTTCCTTCCACGTGGAAGGAATGCGGAACTGAATGCCCTGGCCATCATGCGGATGACGCACTTTCTTGAAACGAATCGTTCTGACAGGGGCGAGTTTCTTTGCCAGTGGCGATTTGAAGCGAATTGGCTTCTTCACCTTCTTCTTCGCCGACGACCTCCGGGTAGCGACAGCCACCTTCACCGTGGATTTCGATTTCGTCACCGTCTTTTTGGTTTTCTTCGCAGGGCGGGCCATCGCCTGGTTCCTTCTATGGGGTCAACTTCCTGACCAGTTCCATCATCTTTTTCACGTCTGCTGCAGTCAAGCCTTGAGCAGGGTAAGCGAAATTGTGAACCACTTTACTGTCCTTGACGAGCAGCACCGTGACATCGGCATTGGCGTGCAGCTTGTAACTGGGCGGGCCAGCAGGCGATTCGAAGATGCCAATCGGAAGCGTACGCAATCCCTGTTTCTTGCTCCACTGTACCAGTTCCGGTTCCTTGCTGGGTTGCTTCATGCCGATAAATGTGACCCAGGCACGCAACTTCGCAGCTTCTGCTTTCGTCAGATGGCGATCAACTTGCTTCACCAGTTCACCTAACGGCTCACTGGTCGAGCGGGCGAGAATGATCACAGCAGGATCATCACCTGTTTCGCATACATAGCAGTGGGACGTTCCCCGATTAGGCCCGGTAGCCATGAGGAACGTATAGGGACCATACTTCTTGCCAGGCTGCGGACCAGAAACGAGATCCGCAGGGACGAAACACAGCAAAAGACATAACAGATGCATGACAGAATCCCTTACGGACCGACGCTGGTGGAGAGAGTAGTGCCTGGTTTAAGCTGTCGAACCTGTGCAACTTCTTCAGTGAATACCTTGACCTCGGCATGTTGCCAGGCCTTTTCAGCCATGGCCTGGTATTGTCTGGCTTCATCCGAACGACCAAGCCGTTCACACAGAACCTGCATTCCGAGCGGTCCGCGGAAACTGCCGGGATCATGAGCGATGGCTTCCAGGAAGGCTTCTTCCGCGTCAGCGTCTTTGCCTGCTGCCAGTGCTGCCATGCCCCAGACTTCCATGTAGTAGGCCCCATGCCCCCAGGCATGTTGCTGATAATCATTCTTCGAGGCATCCGCTGCCTTCTTCAGCAGTGACAGTCCCTGGTCAACCAGTCCCGTCCTGCACTGGGCCAGGCCTCGGGTTTCCCACAGCCTCTTCTGCAGCTTCTTGTCATCCTTCTTACTCTTGAGTGCTTATTCCAGAACATCGATCTCCGGCTGAGCCTTGCTGATATTGCCTTGCTGCAAATGAGCTAGCGCTGCAAAGTAGCTGGCCGTGGTTTTGTTCTTGCTGCGTGTTTCCGTAATGAACTTCTGCAGACCTTCCACATCATGGGAGGCAAACAGGAAGCGGCCAAAGGCATCAGGCGTGCTGAACTTGAGTGACAGCATCTCATCGTACACCTGGCGTGCTTCGCGGAATCGGCCTTGGTGCGTGAGAATTTCCAGACAGGTTTCCAGGTGATGCGACCACTGATGATCGTCGCTGGGCTTCAGCTTCCAAGCCTGGTTGTACTCACGCTGGAGCTTAATCGATTTGAGTGAGCCGACGCTGGCGTTTTCCCACCGGCCCAGACGTGTGGCCAGGTGGCCTTGCATGTGCCAGGAGTGAGGGATGCCCGGAGAGGATTCAATGAACTTTTCGGAGTACACCCAGCCAAGCGACGGACGTTTGCTGGATTCATACTGATGAAGGAGTTCGTGATTGGCGCCGGGGTGCAGCGGATTGAGCCGGGTGACAGCCAGGTAGTACGGGGCACCCGCTGGCTTGCCTCCGAAGAAGTTGCCATCGCTGGCCATGATGCCTCGCATCATCCAGGCTTCTTCATCATCAGAATGCAGCATGATGAGATCGTCCAGTATCTTGATGGCAGCAGCTTTGCGAGCAGCGGCATCGGTGGCGGGAGCATCCTTGGCGATGCCTCGCTCCATGGCAAGAGCTTCGATGAGTTGCTTTTCCGAGTAACTGGCCTGCTGTCGCAGTTCGTTAGCTTTCTTCAGTGCATCATTGGCTTTGCCGGAACGACTGCCCCACTGTTGCAGTGATCGTGCCAAGCCCCACCACGCCATGGCACATTGCGGATCAAGCCGCGTGGCAGTCTCGAAACTGCGGGCTGCTTCGTGCCAGACATAGGAGTAGAAATAGCCTAGCCCCTGATCGAACAGCTTCTGGCACTCATCGGAATGAGTGCTGACGCGATACGTCAACAGGCAGAGACCCGGTTGATACTTCGCTGGAGGCAGCCTGGAAAATGCAAGGAAATCTGTCGTGGCCACGGGTTTGGCAGGGACGGCAAGCAACGTCAACAGCAGGATGTGACAACACATAAATCGCTCGGGAGAGACGGGCGGGAGGGTATGCGGCGGTCTGTTGGTATATTCTTGCGAATTGCAGGTGATGTTGCCAGTAAAAAGCAACAAGCCGGGGAAAGTACCCGGCTTGCATGGGATGAAAATGCTGGCTTAGCCAATCTTGCCAGGGCCACGACGGCCACCCATCTGGGGAGCAGGGAATTCGCCCTTGAATGGTTCACCCTTCAGTTCAGCGAGCTTCTTATTCTGCTCTTCGGTCATCATCTTGGTGAGCTTCTTGTCGATGCTGGTACGATATTCCTGCATCTTCTTCATCATTTCCTGGCGATCACCACCGCCACCACCCGAGAACATTTCACGCATGGTCGTCTGCATATCTTCACGGAATCCTTTGAGCTGTTCCTGCTGTTCTTCGTTGAAGTTGAGTGCCTTGGAGACTTCAGGATTGGCAAGAGCAGCCATCAGGCCTGCGGATTTGAGAGTTGATTGCAACTGGAGTTGTTTCAGACGCTTGCTTTGATCAGCGCTGATGATTTCACCAAGAGCCTTTTCCGATTCCTTGTTCAATTCCTGCATGGCAGTCATCATGGCTTCGCGATCACCAGCAGCTTCTTCCATGGCCTTGCGACGCTTTTCACCGTTCTTCTTGTCCAGTTCTTCGAGTTTCTTGACCTGTTCTTCTGTCAACTTGAGGTCAGCAGCAACATCCTTGCCTTTGACGAGAGCCAGACCACTGCCACCACCCATGCCCATACCCATGCCTCGACCACCACCTGGTGGTTGAGCAAAAGATACGCTGGCAATCAGGCCAGCACACACCAGGGAACAAAGAGTACAACGCAGTTTCATAACATGTCTCCACTAGCAGGAAAGGAAGAATCTGTACACTCATAATAAACACAGTGAACACTGGTTCGTCACGTCAGTTTGATGAGAAATGCAGGAAAATGCATCAAATAAAGTCTTCATGACAGCTAAAGGTTCGTAACCAAAAGTGGCCTTCCCTCAGACAGGCTGACCGCGGTACGATGACATTATCTACAAGGAGGTCCAAATCATGCGAAGAACGTACAGTCTCACCATTCTCGTCTGCCTGGCACACACCACACTCACTTATGCACAAGTCAAAGAACAGTCACTGGTTCGTGACGCAGGTACGGTACTCAATGAGATCATGCAGGAGCCTGACAAAGGAATCCCCAAGTCTCTCCTGCAGGACGCCCAGGCCATTATGATCTTCCCGGAGGTCATCAAAGCGGGGTTCATCGTCGGTGGCAGGCGTGGTCATGGCGTTGTCCTGACACGAAATGAACAGGGCCTCTGGGGATATCCCGTGCCATTAACCATCACCGGCGGAAACATCGGCGCCCAGATTGGCGTACAGTCCACGGATCTGATCCTGATGTTCAAAACCAAGCGTGGTGTGGAGAACATTCTGCGTGGCAAGCATCTCACCCTGGGGGCTGATGCCAGTGTTGCTGCCGGCCCGGTCGGTCGCAACATTGCCGCCAGCACCGACACGAGTTTTAAAACAGAAATACTCTCGTGGTCACGCAGTCGCGGTCTCTTCGCTGGCGTGGCAGTCGATGGTTCCAAGGTCAAGATGGAAAGCAGCAGCATCGCTGCCTTCTACGGCGTTCCCACACCACCGGTGGAAGTGATCCTCAACGGGCAACTTCCCACCATGCCGGCTGCTGCGAACGATCTGCGCAATCAGTTGAATCAGATGGCGCCTCCTCCACCACCCAAAGTGAAGTAGTTCGCCCATTCCCCGGCTTGCCGGTGTCGAACCAGTGTCATCCAGGCCCAACAGACTTTGTTGGGCCTGGTGCTTTTCCCCGCAGCACTAGTCGTCCTGGCAGCATCGTTACCACACATTCCGAGACACCTTGCTGTGGCGTGGCCAGCACCTCGCCATCGGCATGAACAGGCAACGGTTGCTGACTGGTCAACGTCATTCGGCGAATCAGCTTTTCCTGAATGCTCGTGCAGCCTGCGCGCAGACCCGGTATCACTAACCGGGGAAGTACCGTCAGTGCCCCCAGTCGGGACAATTCAGTCACGTACATCAGGTTGAACAGGCCATCATCCAGAATGGCATCCGGGGCGACCCTGAAGCCTCCCCCTTCTTCCTTGCCAATAGCAACACAGGCGTAGATGAGCCTGGTCTGAATCGGGATCTCGTCGCAAAGCATGGTGACCTGATAGTTGCGATAGTGTCGGTAAATTGCCTTCAGCGAAGCCAGCCCGTACAGCGGAATGCCCCGCAGCCAGCGGATGCGACTGGCTTCCCAGGTAACTGCACCACCAACACCCAAGCCAAGAGTATTGCAGAAGTAGCGCGAAAGCTTGCCATCAAGAAGTATCTGACCAGCATCGACGTGCCAGGTCTCGCTGGAACGAAGCCGGGTCAGCATCCCTGGAACATCAAATGGCACACCGATAAGCCGGGCATAGTCATTCCCCGATCCCAGCGGCAGTACGCCAAAGGCAACATCGCTTCGACCTGCACGAAGCAACCCATTCACTACTTCATGCACCGTGCCATCACCGCCAGCTGCAACCACCGTGGGAATACCCTGCTCGGCTGCCTGCTGCGCCAGGTCCAGGGCGTGCCCGGATGCATCGGTGGGTCGATAGACCGCTTCGTTGCCAAGCTGTTCCTGCAGTTGCTTCCACTTGACGGCACTGCTGCCGCGCCCGGCATTGGGGTTGTAAATGATGCAATAACGAGGATTACCAGCAGAGTCGGAAGTCGGCATCGACAAGCTCAATTGACAAGCAGACACGGGAGGAGTACAAGCCTGGCCAGCGTATCATACGAGAAGCAGTATGTCAGCGACGGAATCCACTACGATCTATCGAGTTGAGCTGCCCATTTTCCGGGGCCCGCTCGATTTGCTTCTCTACCTGGTCAAGAAACATGAAGTGGATATCCTCGATATCCCCATTCACACCGTAGCTCAGTCATTTCTTCGCTACCTGGAAGTTATTCAGCTGATCGACATTGAAGCAGCAGGTGATTTTCTCGTACTGGCCAGCACACTGATGGAAATCAAAAGCCGAATGCTGCTGCCCCAGAAAGAGGATGCCGAGGAACCGTCTGAAGCGGGCGAACAAAAGATGGATCCTCGAGCGGAACTCGTGAAGCAACTCGTAGCCTATCGCCGCTTTCGCGAAGCAGCCGAGGAACTGGATCACCTGGCAGCCCAGCAATCAAACCACTGGCCGAGAGGTTACATCGAGAAGCCCGAACAGCCGACAGATCCGAGTCAACAGCCGGTACAGCCGGTTGAACTCTGGGATCTGGTCAGCGCCTTTGATCGACTGCTGCGGGCAACACTGTCGCACCAGAAACAGGCGATAACCGTTGATGATACGCCACAGCACATTCGGATGGCGGAACTCATCAGCCACCTGCAGCAACACGCCGGGCCGATGCCTTTTGAGTCGTTGTTCCAACGGCCTCACACCAAGGCCAGGCTCATTGGTCAGTTCCTGGCACTTCTGGAACTGATCAAGCTGAAGCGAGTGATGGTGGAACAATCCAGCGTGTTTGCCACCATCATGGTAACGCTACTTGATGCCAACCTCGACGGAATACCCACAGAAGAGGATTACGCTTCAGCGGCCTAGGGTCAGGCGATCTATCCACTTGCCAGCGCCGGGATATTGCTGCTGAAGCAGATCTCGTTCAGCCAGTTCCCAATCCGCAAACTCAAACCCCGGGGCAACCGTACAGCCCATGAGCGACCAGGCGCCACCGTCCGCCAGCCTGGCTCCCTGCCAGGTGCCTGCTGGTATTACCACCTGGCTGCGCTGCCCCAGTGTCAGGTTGGTGCCGAGATCTACGACTTCCACTGAACTGTCAGGGTGCAACATCACCAGTTCCACCACATCGCCCTGGTAAAAATGCCAGATCTCGTCGCTTTTCAGACGATGGAACAGGGACACCGTGTTGGCAGTGAGCATGTAGTAGATGGCTGTGCTGAGTGCTCGACCGTCCTTCACTGTTGCCGAGCGATAGGTCTCGCGAAAGTACCCACCTTCACCATCGAGTGGGACCAGTTGCAGCAGATCGATCACAGCCTGGGCAGTCATCGGTAGAGACCATGCCAAACGAGATAGATGCTCACAGCAATCAGTGCAACGCCGACGAGACCGAGCAGAAACTTGACGTTAGGCCGACGGAAGAACGGGAACCAGCGCCCGATTGATTGATCAAAGAGCCAGGTCCAGGTCCAGAGAATCCAGAAGAGCAAGGAACGCTTGGCAACTGGTAGCTTGTTCGTGGTTTCTTCTGCATCAGCAGCAACCACTATTTCGGAATTCGGCCCCTGAATGATCTCCACCTTGGGCCCTGAGGAGGTGGTGCGCACCGGCAGCGGTTCATCTTCCAGCCACGGTACAGGATCACTGCTCCTTGTTTGCTGTGGTGGTACTACCGTTTCGGTGCGATTACTCTCGATTGTCTGTTGCTGAACTAGTCCGGGTTCGGAATCAATGGAATCGCCTGGTTCAGGTGTATGTTCGAGTTGGTCCTTGCTCTCGCTTTCCTCTTTCTCATCTCGTGTCAACGTGAGAGGCAGTGACGACAGACTGTCATCGTAAGTTTGATTGACATCATGAATGGAGGGAACCGAGGGAGAAACTACCCGCAATATCTCCTGGCTTGATTCCGATCTGGCAGATGGTAGCGACAGAACTGCCTGTTCTCCGTCTTCCGCTACCTCTTCCTGATGCAGCGTTAAGCCAGGTGTGGCTGGCTTCATCGGCAAGACCGTGGGCGCAGCCGGGCTCGTCGCCCGATCTATTGGGAGTTTCAGCAGCTTATCGAGAAGCTGATCGAGTTCGTCGATCTCGTCCCGTAGTCCCGTTGCCACGTGAATTTCCTTGATAATCAGCCCGGGAGCATAGCAAAACCGGGGGATGAGGGGAAGCTCAGGGTGATCCTGAACGCCTCCGGGGACTGAGTACCAGCTCATTCGTAAGATGTCATTCAAGGAGTTTCGCATGCGTTTCACCAAGATGCACGGGATCGGCAACGACTATGTTTATGTCGATTGCATTACCCAGCCGCTGAAGGTCGATCCTGTCCAGCTGGCTATCAAGATCAGTGACCGGCACTTCGGCGTCGGCTCTGATGGCCTGATCCTGATCTGCCCATCCGAACGGGCCGATGCTCGCATGCGCATGTTCAATGCCGACGGCAGCGAAGGGGAAATGTGTGGCAACGGCGTTCGCTGCGTGGCCAAGTTCGTGTATGACCATGGCCTGGCGAGGAAGGAACAGCTCAAGATCGAAACAGGCCGGGGCGTACTGGAACTCAAACTGCTGACCAATAGCGGCAAGGTCACCCAGGTCACAGTTGATATGGGTGAACCAATCCTCGAAGGCGAACGCATACCCACGATCTGGAAGAAGCCTAGCATCGTGCAACATCTGCTCGAAGATGACTGGGGTGAACAGGTGATCGATCTGGCCGAAGGCTGTGGCCTGGAGCCGACGATGACGTGCGTCTCGATGGGCAACCCCCACGTGGTGCTCTACTGCAAGGACGTCAACAAGCTGCCTCTGAGCAGTGTCGGTCCCATCCTGGAACATGCCGAGTGCTTCCCCCGCCGTATCAACGTCCATTTCGTGCAGATTCACAACAGCGGCGAAGTGACCATGCGTACCTGGGAACGAGGCAGCGGCATCACCCTCGCCTGTGGCACTGGTGCCTGTGCTGTCTGTGTGGCAGGTGTATTGACAAGCCAGACCAGCCGACAACTTCTCGCCCACCTCCCCGGGGGCGATCTGCAACTGCACTGGGATGCAGGGACCAATCATGTGTTCATGACAGGCCCCGCTACCGAGGTATTCAGCGGAGAATGGCCGGGCTAACGGTAAGCTTCTGGCATCACCCGTCAACTAGTGTACAATGCATCCATCTTGTACTGCAAGGAACTGTCATGCAGAAGAGTCAGCGTGATCTGCTGCTGGGGCTGGTGTTGCTCTTAGTGGCTGGTGCAGGGGGAGCCTATCTCATGTTGCAACCCGCAAGCGCCAAAGCTACAGCCACCTCACCGGGTAGCAATACCAGCAAGTCTCCTGCACCACTGGTGCCTTTCGATGGCGAGCAGGCCATGAAGTACCTGCGGGAAATCTGCGAACTCGGCCCCCGTGTCAGCGGGACATCAGCCCATGCCAAGATGGTTGACATGGCAGAGAAACACTTTGTTGAACATGGACTGACCGTCACCCGGCAGACCTTTCAAGCCAAGCAGCGCAGTAAACTCATCGAAGTGCCGATGACCAACCTCATTGCCCGCTGGAAACCGGAAGCCAAGCTGCGACTGCTCATCTGCACCCATTACGATACCCGGCCGATGGCTGACCAGGAGCGTGACAAACGCGATTGGAACAAACCCTTCGTCGCTGCCAACGACGGCGCTGCTGGCGTGGCGTACATGATGGAAATGGCCAGGCATCTCAAAACGCTGGATGCGCCGCTGGGTATCGACTTCGTTTGTTTCGATGGTGAAGAGTACATCTTCGATAATCGCCAGAGCGAACAGGGCGGCGACATTTACTTCATAGGTTCCCGCCACTTTGCAGATGAATACGCCAAACGCATCTCCGCCGGTGGAGATACCTGGGCCTACAAGGAAGCAGTGCTGCTGGATATGCCTGCTGGCACCAATGCCCGCTTCCTGATGGAAGGGGAATCCGTCAGCAAGGCACGCCAGGTGGTTGAACGCATCTGGAAGATTGCTGAAGAACAGGGTGTCAAGAACTTCGTCATGCAGCGCGGTCGGGAAGCTCTGGACGATCACCTCGAATTGCTGCGAGTTGGCATACCTGCTATCGATATTATTCCCATCCTGCCCAATAATAACGAAGAGGGCCTGGTGAGTTATCCTCACTGGCACAAGCTCACGGATACCCCGGAGAACTGCTCAGCCGAGACGCTAGAGAACGTTGCCAAGGTACTGTCCGTCTGGATGAAGACCACGAAATAGGTGACTTATGGAACGTATCGTTGCTTGGGTCGTGGTGGCAGTATCGGTACTGGCAGCTGTTGCACTGGGCTATCGTCAGTTCAAGGTCAGAAAGTGGTTGCAGCAGAACGAAGTTTCGCTCAGTACGGAAGACATCCAGTACCATCGCTGGAGCATCCGTCGTCGGCTTTCTGGATGTTTTCTCCTGATGCTACTGGCAGCGATGATTGCCGGCATTTACGTCTTCGATATCGCCAGCGGGCTGGATGAACTCATGGTGCTGGGTGAAAAGGCCAAAGAGACTGGTCAGAAGCTGAACGATGAACAAAAGCGGTTTCTCTACAACTCGATGAGTTACGTAGCGGGACTGTTACTGGTACTGATGTGTATCTTCCTGCTAGCTGGCTGGGATATCACGGCGATTCGTCGGTATGGTCTCCGCCATCGACAGCGTATCCGTGATGACCGTCGTGCCATGCTCGAACGGCAGTTGCCTCTGCTTTATGCTGAACGACGAGCGATTCAGGATCAAGAAGGCCTGTAAGGAAACAGTAGACGATGAGCACAGCCTCTCCCGCCCCACAGCCTCGCCCACGTCGTCGCTGGTGGCTTCGCCTCCTGATCGTTCTGCTGGCACTGGGCCTGATCTCTTCTGGTGGCGGACTCTGGTTCGTCACTTCGGTCATGAACGGCAGCCTGCCGAAACTCTCGGGCAGCTTCCAGGTTCCACAGATTGATCAGACTGTCCGAATCGAGCGTGATGCTCAGGGTGTGCCCTCCATTCATGGGGCCTCCTACCCCGATATCTGTTTTGGTCTCGGTGTGCTGCACGCTCAGGATCGTTTCTTTCAGATGGACCTGCTTCGACGAAAAGCAGCTGGCGAACTCAGCGCCCTCGTCGGTGCTGTGGCCCTACCCATGGATACGCAAACTCGCGTACATCGATTTCGTGCCCGCATGCAGGCAGTATGGGAGGCGATGCCCCCTGCTGAAAAGCTGCCTATTCAGCGATACTGTGATGGTGTGGCGTGGGGACTCGCCAATGGCTACGTCGAAAGCAATGCCAAACCTTTTGAATATCACGTGCTTCGCACCGAGCCAGAAGCCTGGCAGCCAGAAGACTGCCTGCTTTGTGTCTGCTCCATGTATCTCGAACTGCAAAACAGCCAGATTGCTGTGAAAAAAGCTCGAGGCAAGTTGCACAAGTCGTTCCCTCCGGAAGTTGCCAACTTCTTCGATCCCGATGGCACCCCCTGGGATGCTGCGATCGATGGCTCCACCGTGCCGATCGCACCAATACCCAAAAAGGAATCGCTCAACTTCCGATTGAATCAGAACTTGAACCGCATCGCCAGTGCTCCAGTTTCCAGCTTGGCCTGGGAGACACCACAGCTTGGCAGCAACAACTGGGTAGTCGCTGGCAAGAACACCCGGCATGGCGGTGCGATCGTCTGCGACGATATGCATCTGGCCATCAACTTACCGAACATCTGGTACCGTACAGCAATGCACTGGACCGATGCCGATGGTACCGCACGGCGAGCCTGTGGCGTCACGCTTCCCGGCGGGCCAGCCATTGTCGCTGGTTCCAATGGCTACATTGCCTGGGGCTTCACCAATACCGAAGGGAACTGGCTTGATCTTCTCTTCATCGAATCTAATCCGAAGAACCGCTCCCAGTACAACAGTACCTCTGGCTGGAAGGACATTTCAGTTCATCAGGAGCAGATTGCCGTCAAAGGCGAAGCCCCGGTCAGTGTGACTATTCGTGAAACGGAATGGGGCCCGATTGTCGAGGAAGATCAGGAACCGCCGTACGTCATTCGCTGGGTTGCTCATCAACCCGGTGGCGTGAATCTGAAATCAATGGAGATACTGCAGGCGCGTACTCTCGAGCAGGCGCTCGATATCGCCAATCAGTGTGGTATTCCGCATCAGAACTGTATCATCGGAGATCGGAGCGGCAGGATAGCCTGGACCATTGCAGGGCGCATTCCCCGTCGGCCGGTGGGTGGTCCGCGTGGCTGGGCACAGGCATTACAGCATGTAGCGTGGGATGGCTTCCTGAAGCCCAGTGAATATCCTCGCGTGGTTGACCCAGCCTCAGGACGCATCTGGACAGCCAATAATCGTGTAGTAGGCGGTGCCATGTTCGCCACGCTGGGCAACGGTGGAGTGGATATCGGCCATCGCGCCGGCCAGATTCGTGATCGTCTGATGGCTATCGAATCAGCCGATGAAAAAGACATGCTCAAGGTTCAACTGGACGATGAAGCTCGCTCCATGCAGAAATGGAAGAAGCTCTTTCTTGACACGGTACCAAAAGATGGAAGCCGACCCAAACGCACCGAACTACGTGAACATGTTACGAACTGGGATGGCCACGCCAGTGCTGCTGGCGTGGGCTACACCGTGCTCAATCATTTCCGCAATGAAATCAGGACGCTGGTGTACGAACCACTCCTGGAACTGATGGCCCGAAAACAGTACCTGGGCAACTACACCGTTGCCATGATGCAGCAGATGGAAGGCCCTCTCTGGGCGCTCGTTTCCGAAAAACCTGAACACCTGCTGCACCCACGATACCCAACGTGGAATGCCTTGTTCCTGGATGCAGCGGATCGAACGGTAGCCGTCATGCAATCCACTGGAACGCCCATCGACGAGCAAACGTGGGGCACAGTGAATGGCGCCAAGGTCAGGCATCCGCTCAGTGCAGCCATACCGCTCTCAGGTCGTTGGCTGAATCGCCCTGATGCTCCGCTTCCCGGGGCTCGTCGTGATCTGCCCCGCATCTCCTCGCCCGGGCACGGCGCTTCCGAACGCTTCGCGGTTTCGCCTGGCAAGGAAGAACAAGGCATCTTCCACATGCCCGGCGGCCAGAGTGGTCACCCCCTGTCCCCACATTACACCGATGGCCACGCAGCCTGGGAACAAGGGCTCCCTACCCCGTTTCTTCCCGGGCCCAAGGTCAGTGAATTGATCTTCGAGAAAGGGAAGTAGACTACTTCCTGCGAAACAGATGCCCTGCTTTGACCTTCTTGACCAACACCCAATCGGGTGAGTTCAGCAGATACTCTGTGAACTTCCCCTTTTCCTGCGTCAGTGCGAGATTGACGCCACGTTTGGTGTACCACTCGTTGAACCAATAGTCAGGCCGTTCCTTCATGGCATCCAGATACTCCAGGAGAAATGTTTCACCATAGAGTTCACAACGATCATCGATGAAGACCTTGAGCTCCGGCACAAACTTGATCACCATGCCAGCCAGTCGATCTTCGTTGAATAGTTTCGTGCCTGGCTTCTTCGCCTCTTCCTTGAGTGCAGGTATGAGATCGAGAGGCCACCATTCTTCATCGAGCTTGACGAAGCGAATCCCTGACGCGAGTGGGACCACGAGGATGAGGATCGGGAACAAACGGGCCAGCACCACGCCCCAGCCTGGTTCTTTCGGGTCATCCGGCTTCGGTGCCACATACAGATCACTACGCTTCGCCAGCCAGTGCATCCACCTGCAGTGCGGAAGCATGTCAAGAATGGCGATCATCGCTACCAGCGAGAACAGCGGTGCATGTCGAATGCGGCTACAGCCCAGGAAGAGCCACACGAGAGGAAGTAGCCACATCACCAGGGGCTTGCGATGTAACGTGCCAGCAAGGATGAAAAGATAAAGCAACGCTTCACCGATCACCATGATGCCAACGGCACTGAACGGATCGAGCGGGGCATGTTCGACGATGATCTTGGGAAGATCTGCTTTCAGGATAACGAGCCACATCTTCATGTACTCGTAGCCGTAAGGGTTAATGAGGAAGCTGGCGGTGATGACGGCGCAAAGGAGCAGGAGCAAAACTACAGTCTTCCACGAATCGATGGGCGACTTCCAGCCAATAAGCCAATAGACGCCCCAGCCGAAGAAGACGATGCCGAGCGTGCCCCAGCCACCGAGCACGCCGCCATGGACATTGGCCCAGAGGATGAACGCCGGGATGAGCCAGAGGAGGTGGATGCGTCGGAGTCGTCCTGCTTCCACATCGATGAGCAAGGCAGCCAGGAAACACATCCCTGCCATGGTCGCCAGGTGGGGCCGAGCGTGGAAATGGTGACAGCATTCAAAGAAAGTGAGCGAGCAGATGAGCGCAGCCAGTATCGGATGGCAACCCATGCGCACCGCCCGGCCCATGATCCAGCCAAACATGCTGCCGAAGAGGGCGAGTGTACCCCAGAAGATACCATCGTACTCGGCCCACTGGTAGAGTTTGGCCATCGCCACTTCGCCCAGCCACTGGAACGGTATCCAGAACTCGCCCGCGAAGGTATGGCTGAAGGTATCGGTGCGGATCCATCCCTCGGTCATCAGCTTCTCACCGACAACCGGATGCCAGAGACAACACGAATCGCGGAACAGTCCGCCACTTTCGGTGACGACGAGGATGACCACCACCAGCAAAGCCCCACCGATCTCGGCCAACCAGGCATAATGGGCAAGACCATGGGGTGGCGGAACGAAGGTGGGCTTAACGGCCTTCTTAGGGCTCATGTCTGGGCTGGGCGATGACAACTGCGAACTCCAGGGTGACTCGCAAGCATAGCATGTATTGGCTTCTTTGCACGTCGCCAACCGTGGGTAAACCATACACTATGGAGAGAATCTTTTTCCATTGATCGAGTGTGGAACGTCATGGGTTTCTTTGATCGTATCAAGAAAGCGCTCACGAAAACGCGGCAGGCCTTTTCCGGTGTTGCCAGCCTCTTTGGCCTGCGTGGCCGGGTCGATAAGCAGTTCCTGGCCCAACTGGAAGAGAAACTGTACCTGGCAGATGTAGGTCCTGCCACGCCGTTCATCGTCGAGCGGGTTCGCCAGGCCTTCCTCGACAAGGAAGTGGGCAAGGATGTACAGGACTTCGTCAAGAAGGAACTGGTTTCGATCCTCTCCGCCAATGATACTGCCCTGGCAAAGAAGCCCACACCTCCGACGGTCGTCATGATTTCGGGCATCAACGGCTCCGGAAAGACGACCTCCATCGCCAAGCTCAGCAACCTGCTGCAAAAGCAGGGGAACAAGGTCATCGTGGCTGCGTGCGATACCTTCCGTGCTGCAGCAGTTGAACAACTGACCATCTGGAGCCAGCGGCTGGGCTGTGAGATCATCAAAGCTTCGCACAATGCTGATCCTGCCTCGGTGGCACACGATGCCGTCTCTGCTGCCATCGCCCGCAAGGCAGACTATCTCCTCATCGACACTGCAGGCCGACTGCACACCCAGGCTCATCTCATGAAGGAGCTGGAAAAGATCTGGCGAATCGTCTCCCGGCAAATCCCCGATGCGCCGCACGAAAGCATCCTGGTACTCGATGCTACCACGGGTCAGAATGCCGTGGTGCAGGCACAGGAATTCATGAAGACCGTGAAGTGTACCGGCATTATCCTCACCAAGCTCGATGGCACCGCCAAGGGTGGCAGCATCATCGCCATCCGGCAGAAGCTCAACCTCCCCGTCAAGTTCATCGGCGTTGGTGAAGGCATCGACGACATGGAAGCCTTCGATGCAGAGAGTTATGTGGATGGATTGTTTGAAGGGGCGTAGTTCAGTGCATCATACTATCGTGTTCTTTTTATCCTGGTGATATCACATGCTTCCATTGATGCTGTTGCTCACTTTGCCACAAGACCTCGATGCCCAGGCCACACATGGATACGCCGACTCGGCTGGGGTGAAAATTCACTACGCGGCTCTCGGCGATTCAACCAAGCCTCTCGTCATTTTCATTCATGGCTTTCCTGATTACTGGTATACGTGGCGCGAGCAGATGAAGGTCCTTTCCAAGGACCACTATTGTGTTGCCATCGATCAACGAGGTTACAACCTTTCGGATAAACCCCAAGGTGGGGAGAACTACCAGATGAAGTTCCTGGTAGCTGACGTGATTGCTGTCATCAAACATCTCAAACGAGACAAGGCCATCATCGTCGGTCATGATTGGGGTGGTGCCGTTTCATGGGCATTAGCTATGACTGCTCCACAGTATGTAGAAAAGCTGATCATTTTGAACCTGCCTCATTTACGGGGAGTGCAGCGAGAACTAGCCAACAACCCTGCTCAGCAGAAGAACAGCGCCTATGCCCGGCAGTTCCAGAAGGAAGGTGCTCACAAGCTGCTGATGCCGGAGATGCTGGCCGGCTGGGTGAAAGACAAGGATGCTCGCCAGAAGTATGTGGAAGCCTTCAAGCGTTCCGACATCGAATGCATGCTGCATTACTACAAGCAGAACTACCCGAAGGAACCCTATGTCGAGGACAAGTCACCCGTGGTGAAAGTGAAATGCCCAGTGCTCATAATCCACGGCTTGGCAGACACGGCCCTGCTCCCTGCGATGCTCAACAACACCTGGGACTGGCTCGACAATGAACTCACCCTGGTCACCATTCCCAAGGCTGGTCACTTCGTACAGCAGGATGCAACCGAACAGGTCAACCGAGCGCTAGTAAAGTGGCTTCAGCCGTAATTGCTACCTATTCGTTCTCGTCCCCTGGCTCTGCCGGGGGACGCACTGAAGGCCAGCCTCCGGCTGGCAGCGGTGAAGAGATGTTATCTCTTGTTTACAGGTGCGTGCAGAACCCTCACGATTGCAGCCTGCCAGAGGCAGGCACACAGCGCGTCCCCCGGCAGAGCCAGGGGACGAGTAATACATACAGTTGCTTGTTACTGTCCAAGCCCCAGCTTGCTGAACTCTTCGAGAGAGATCACACCATCCTTGTTGACATCCAATCGCTGAAAGAGCTTCTTGGCTTCATCGGGTTTGTCTCTGAAGCGGGGCAGTAGTTTGACAGCAAAGTC